>CAMORE010000063.1 GCA_946623365.1 uncultured Acinetobacter sp. | reverse complement strand
CCTAACCTTACCCGCAAGGGGAGAGGGAAGCTCACACCTGTTTGTATATTTAGTATTTTACACAAATAAAATCACAATTGTTAAAAATTTTTACATTTAGTACTAAAAGTGTTCACAAAAAGAGATTTAGTGTGTATTATAGATGTATGGTTAATCTAGAGGAGTTATATTCGGCAGTCCCGCCAACTAAAATAAGAAACATTAATGAAAGATTTTTACCTGCACAAACATCACCATTCTGGTTATGGGTTGCTGACAGATATTTTTACGGAATGTTGGAAAAAAGATTTCATGGTTTCTATTACAAAGGTGCAGAAAAATTTTATATACAAAAAGAACCTGATACACCAATAATCATGTATGCTCCGCATTTCAACTGGTGGGACGGCATGGTCGGATATAATATCTGCAACAGAATCTTTAAAAAAGAAATCCGATTAATGATTGAAGAGTTGAACCGTTTTCCTCTAATCAGGCGAGGAGGAGCTTTTTCAGTAAATAAAAAATCCCCTCAAGCATCTATGAAAGCCATAAATTATGCCGTTGAAGCAATGGGCGATCTTAATAATATACTGTATATCTTTCCTGAAGGAATTATTAAACCTCCTCTGCACAGACCGTTTGAACTTCAAACAGGTATAACTTATATTGCGGAAAAAGCAGTTAAAAAATACGGACAAGTTGCGCTCATGCCGGTTGCCGTTAACTACTTCTTCTTAAGAGATAATCGTCCTGAGGTGCTTGTTGAATTCGGAGATATTATTCATCTTACAAATGATAAACCTGACAGAAAAGAATATACGCATTATCTCGGTACTATATTAGAAGAGCTTTGCAATAAACAATTTGACGATATAAGAAATGGCAGACTAAGCGGATATGATACACTTTTTGAAAGTAAATTAAGATGGTATCGCCAAATAGAGCAATGGCTTAAAAAAAGCGGAATGAGAACAAACTCAGGATTATAGCCAAAAAAAACTGCTTTTTTTATATTACTGAACACCCTTTTTTCTGAATGCATATTTTTTGAACACGACATACGTAAATACTGCTGCTATAAAATTTGAAATCAATTGAGCTATAAATACGTTCAAATGCATATATTTTACTGTAAATTCAAGAAGTCCGGCATTAATTAAATAACTAAAAAACCATGTAGCACAACATTTTAAGTACTCTTTATACCATACGCCTTTTCCCTGAAAAACAAGTGTTCTCTGCGTAACAAAAGAAACAATTGATGCTAATGCCCAAGACATTGCAAGAGCTGTTTGGTACATATTGTTACCCAAAATTATGCAAAATATTGAGTATAATATATATGACACCCCTGCGTTAAATCCGCCTACAAACAAAAATCGTATTTTATCATCCAGATTAAACCAAAATTTCTTCATTAAAACGTATACTCCGGAATTACAAATTCTTCATTATTTGCATCTTTTTCAACAAATTCTAAGTAATAATTAAGAGCTATTTCTTTAGAGTTTTCATAGAATTCCTCAGAAAATAATTTTTTATGAAGCTCTGTCCTTTCTCCCGAATAATTTCCCAAAATTCTTGAATACTTTTCTATGTCGTCCAATTTTTCACCGCCTGAATATGCTTTTGTTTTAGCATCCGTTCCCGATGGTCTTATCTCAACATATTTATCAGAGAATTGTAAATATGTACCGTCACCAACAAATTTTATGGATTTTAAATTATCAAAATTAAGTTCCGGAAATGCATTATTCAAAACATTTTTAATATCATCTAAAGAACATTTGCCCTCTCTGACTCCTATTGCCATTGAAAGATAGAACAAGTCATTTTTTGTTCTCTGCTTTTCACCTTCTGTTTTTGCAAGTTTAAGTTTTTCAATATCCGGTTCCGATTCGTTATAATAAGCAATGTCTTCTCTGACATCATATTTTGCAATAATATTGTTCTCTTCAAAGATTTCCGCTAAATATTCAGAAAGAGTTTTATTTTCTTCTTCAAGCTTTGCTCCCAGAGAAGAAGCTACAATAATAGCCTCTGTTGCACTTTTCTCTCTCATTGCTACAGCTTTTCTTCCGGAGAGAGATTCAATAAGATCTTCTGAGCCCATTATCATTCCGCCTGATTCTTCTCCTCCGAATACCATTCTCGGTTGAATACCCAAATTGATTGAATTACCAAATACATCATCTACAATTACATCTTTGTCCGGATGATTCTTTATTTGGAGTTCAACTTTTTTCATAATATTTGCGATTTCTTTGAACCCGACAGGAACATTAACAACCTTTATATTATTTGATTTTGCCCATTCGTCCCATGAAAGAGCAGAAGCCGTTGTTTTAATCATAAATCTCGGATGATTTTTGAATTTTCCTTCTCTTTTCAGTTGTTTAACTCTATAATCCATAAGCATTAAGAATGCTTGATTTGCGCTATATATAGTCAATATTCTGTTTTCATCAAGCTCAATATATGAAATGCCAAACTCTTCAAGCATAGGTTCATTTCCTACGGCTTCTATCTGACAAACCGTTAATCTGTCATGATCAGGATCTGTTATGAGAACAATTGTACCTAATGGCACATCTTTTAAAACTTTTTCATAATGCAAAGATTCTATTATCGGGAAAAACTTTTCTCCGTTAGGACGTTTTGCAATAACAGTAGCATCGACCGAGTAATCATAAAAAGTTTTATTTCCTTTCGGGTCAGTATCATATTTTCCGATTGAATGGAAAAACGGATCTTCTTCGATGTTATTCCATAAATATTTGTCTGATATTCCTAATTTATCAAGCACCCTGCTTAATGTCCTGTATGCGCATCCTCCTACGCTTTCAATAAAGAGTTTTCCTTCCATCTTTTTTACACTGTCTAAATTTTGCGCCACGCCTGATTTTAAATAATCCACGTATAAATCTACACCGTCATTAAGCTTGTCCATTATGCTTTCATCTATCAGTGAATCATTCTTAGGGGCAATTTTTATTTCGTAGCTTCCGTATTTTTCGACAATATCAAATATTTCTTGAATCTTATTAACAAATTCTAATGATTCTTCAGGGAGATATTGGCTTCCTTGAGAGTTTAAGTCTTTTGTTGCTGTTTTTACCGAAATTCCATGGCTTGAGGTTATGTACTCACCGCCCAGTAAGTCCAATTTGAAAGCCAAAAATGAAGCAAGCCATATCGGAATTGTTTTTCTTCCCTTGGGTGTTAAAGTTTTAATTCCTTGCGCAGCTTGTATTCTTGCAATTGCTTCCAGATATAAATCAGAGTTGTATCTGACTTCAGAACCCGCAATTTTACGAATTTCTTTACCTGCATATTTTTCTTTTGCAACAAGTGCTTTTGCTAAAGTTGCAAGTACAATTCCCACAAGATTTATAGGGAATCGGGTATCTTGGGGATATAAAATATTCTGCGGGCCTCTGATTCCTGCCGTTGAAACCTTTGCCTCCTTAGAATAATTTGCAAACCACTCTTTTAGATTTAAACCTTCCGGGTTACTTTCTGAATGAGCCTCCAAATGTTCTCTTTTTAATATAAAAGAAAAACCTTCTTCGTTATCAAAATTCATCAAGTTTAAATTTTTTATATAATCGGGTGTTTTCTCATAAACACTTGTAAACAAATCCTTTTCTAAGCTGCAACTGGGTTCTCTTCTCATTATATCTCTCCTGTGTAATTTTTGACTTATGCGTCAGCTTTTCCCAAATACTCTTCAACTTTCTTAACTATTGCATCAAGTTCAAATGGTTTGGTTATATATTCGTTAACTCCCGTTTCTTCTCCAATCATCTTATCTTCTAATTGAGAACGAGCTGTAACCATTATTATGGGAATATCTTTATATTTAGCATCATACTTCAAAAGACGGCTTATTTTGTATCCGTTAATTTTTGGCATCATAACGTCTAATATTATTAAATCAGGCATGATTTCTTTTGCCAGCCTCAGTCCGTCTTCTCCGTTAAAAGCTGTATAACACACAAATCCCGATACCTCAAGGACAAATTTTAGGCTTTCTACTATATCCTGTTCATCATCCACTATAAGAATCTTTTTCATGTGTATCTCCTTCAATTTCATATGAGTACATTATATCACATTTTCCGTATAAATCTTTATTCTGCTCAATAACAGAATCAATCTTTTTATGCAAAAATTCGGCAGAAGGTTTATCTCCGTCCATCAAGATTAAAGACAATGTTGTCATCATACCTTCTTTTTCAATAAGAGAATTTGCCATATATGTTTTGTTAAGTAAATTATTTTCTCTTAGCAGTTTTTCTATGGTTTCATTAGTTGATTTAATTTTTATAACAGCTAATGTAGAGCCGTTAGAACGTGCTTTTTGTGCAAGTTGTTTACGTATCATTACAAAGTTTGATTTATCGTTTGCAATCGGAATGACAAAATAAAACTTTGAACCCTTGTTTATCTCAGAATCACACCAAATTGCACCGTTATGCGCTTCCATTAATTGTCTTGCAATAGGAAGACCCAAACCTGTTCCGCCAACTTTTCTGGAGAGTGAATTTTCTATTTGAGCAAATTTGTCAAATACGTGGTTCAAATCTTTTCTCTCAATTCCTATACCATGGTCTGTTACACAAACTTGTAAATAATTCCCTTGAAGCTTCTTTATATCCTCTTCAAAACACTGGTCATAATGAAGCTCTCTTGCATTAACAACCTTTGTCGATATTTCAATATCGCCTTTCTGCGTAAATTTTATCGCATTAGATACAAGATTTGTTAAAACTTGCTCCAATCTGTTAGAATCAGCATAAACCTCTACATTATCTTCAGACGGATTAAATTGTATTGACAACCCTTTTTCTTTGGCAACTTCTAATAAATTATTTTTAACGTATTCAATAACCGGTTCTACGTGCATAAGTTCAAATTTAAAATCCATTTTTCCTGCTTCAATCTTAGATATGTCAAGTAAGTCGTTAATAATACCTGATAACCTTATAGCATTACGTTTCCCCATAGATACAAATTTTTCTATATTTTCTGTCATCTCACCGGCTTTTCCGCTCAAAATAATATCCATGGCATTTTTTATTGCAGTCAACGGCGTTCTTAATTCGTGAGATACAATAGAGATAAACTCAGATTTTAAACGTTCAAGTTTTTGCAATTTTTGGTTAGTTGCTTTTAATTCCTGAGTAAACGAAGCACTTTGAAGCGGAATGGCAACCTGTCTTACAAGAGTTTGAAATACTGTTGCATCCTCCGTTGAAAACGGATTTTCCCGATATATTTCCGTAAATCCGAAAAAGTCATCATTCAAGACTATCGGAGCAAACAAGTTATCAAATCTTAAAACTGAAAAATCATATTCTTGTATATTATGTTTAATATTTTTTTCTATTTTTAAATTACCGATTTTTATGTCAAAAGGCGGGTCGCTTAATAGAGATTTATAACTTAAAATCGCTCTCAGCTTTAATGCTTCAAGTAATCTCTCCGATACTTTGTATAAGGAATTTATTATTAACACCGGTTCTCTTTCCGAACGAAAAATTAACGTACAAGAAAGTTCAAAATTAAGAGATTTTTCAATCCCTTCAATCATAATTTTGACAAGTTTATCCTTATCAAGCGTTCCGGCAAGCTGTGAGCTTGTATTATATAAAACATTTAACTGATACAAGCTGGCAGCAAGTTCCTGATTTGACTTAGTCATTTTTAAAAGAGACTGCCTTGTTCTCAAACTTGATTCAACAGCAGCAGTTAAAAGTTTCGAATCAATAGGTGTTTTTATAAATAAGTTAATGTTATGAGTAATATCTTTGTTATGTTCTTTTTCGCCCATAATAAGTATTGTAATAACCGGAAATTGTTTAATTTTTCTGCATAAATGCTTTAAATCCGGTTTTTCAATATCACCGTCAACAATAACAATATCAGGATCTTCAACTTTAAGAATGTCAAAAATCATTACTTCGTCAGTACAAGTAATAACTTCATCTGACGAAAATGTATTTTTGATTACCTCTTCTTTCCCGCTATCTTCACTGATTAACAAAAACTTTGTCATACTTGTATAATAACAGAATGGCTTAAATCAGGCAAGAGGTGCAATAAATAGACTTATTTTGTATAAATAAAACAGAAATCATTTTGAAAATATTAATTTTATGTTTGGATATATTTGTGTTAAAGTACAATTATTATGAACAGAAAACCAATTATCGCAGTAGTCGGAAGACCAAATGTAGGAAAATCAACCTTTGTTAACAGGCTTGTCGGGAAAAGACAGTCAATTGTTGATGACCTCCCGGGTGTTACAAGGGATAGAATTTATTTTGATGTCGAATGGCAGCATAAGCAATTTACCGTTATTGATACAGGCGGTATCGTCCCTGGAGATGAAGATGAAATAATGCTTTCAATATATGATCAAGCCAAAATCGCTTGTGAAGAAGCTGATAAGATTATATTTCTTGTTGACGGAATTGACGGTGTAACACCTGTTGATGAAGACATTGCAAATATTTTAAGACAATCTGATAAACCTATATTTTTAGCCGTAAATAAAGTTGATTCACACAACCAAATTACTATGATTAGTGATTTTTATTCTCTTGCAATAGGAGAACCCATTGCAATCTCTGCTCTTCATGGTTCAGGCGGAGTAGGTGATTTACTGGATGAAATTACAAAAGATTTTGAGCAGGATGCAGTTGAAGTAAAAGACGGTTCAATAAAATTAGCTATCGTAGGAAGACCAAATGCCGGTAAATCCTCTATTGTTAATGCTCTCCTTGGTGAAAAACGTGTAATTGTTTCCGATATATCAGGAACAACTCGTGACAGCATTGATTCACGTTTAACTTATAATGAGCAGGATTTTGTTATAGTTGATACAGCAGGAATTAGGAAAAAAGCAAAAGTTGATTACGGAGTTGAAAAATTTGCTGTAGACAGAGCAATTCGCTCAATCAGAGAATGTGATGTTGCACTTCTTGTTATTGATGCAACGGAAGCTGTAAACGGCATTTCCGATCAAGATAAAAAAATTGCTTCAATTATTACGGAAGCAGGAAAAGGCATGGTTATTGCAATTAATAAATGGGATTTAATTGAAGATAAAAAATCTAATACAATTAATAAATTTGAAAAAATGCTCGCAAATGAAATTCCGTTTTTGGATTATGTTCCTAAAATATACATAAGTGCAGTAACTCATCAAAGATTAAATACAATATTTACAAGAGTTGTAGAAGTTCAAGCAGAACACGCAAAACGCATTTCTACAGGTTTCTTAAACAAGGTAGTAAATGAAGCATACGCTCTTAATCCGCCGCAAACAATAAGAAATAAGCGTTTGAAAATTATGTATACAACACAGGCTTCAACAGAACCGCCGACATTTATTCTTTTTGTAAATGATGAGAATTTATTAAAAGATCACTACAAACGATATATGGAAAATAAACTGCGTGAAGCGTTTGGCTTTTTTGGCACTCCAATCAGAATTTATGTCCGCCAAAGAACAGAAAAGGGCAAATAAGTATTTATTGGTGCGTTGCAAACGCACCCTACTTTGAAAAATAAAATGCGTTCAATTTGGAATATATAAATTCAACATTGAACGCATTTATTTTATTTATGTAGGGTGCGTTTGCAACGCACCAATAAATATTTATCCTTTATCTATCCTCCACTTTGGCAAAAGAGTTGTTTGAACGAGATGAAATTTCTTCTTTTAATTTAGAAATAAATTCATCAACGCCCATTGTACCGACTTGACCGATACCGCGAGCACGAACGGCAACAGAATTTGATTCGATTTCTTTGTCACCGATTACGCAAACATAGTTAATCTTTTTATCTTGCAAAGATTCTCTGATTTTATAATTCATAGATTCTGAGCGGTCATCAAGGTTAACTCTGATTCCTGCCTCACGCATTTTTTTATAAACCTGTTCAGCAAAATCAACATGTTTTTCGTTAGAAATCGGAACGATTGATACTTGAGTCGGAGCGAGCCATGCGGGGAAACATCCTGCATAGTGTTCAATCAAGATACCATGGAATCTTTCCATAGAGCCGAATATTACTCTGTGAAGCATAAGAGGTGTTTTCATGCTGCCGTCTTTGTCCTGATATTTGATATCAAATCTTGCCGGAAGGTTAAAGTCAAGCTGAATCGTAGCACATTGCCAAGTTCTTCCGATTGCATCTTTAACTTTGAAGTCTATTTTAGGCCCGTAGAATGCGCCATCGCCTTCGTTAATGTCGTATTTCATACCGCGTCTTTCCATAGCTTCTTTTAAGCCTGCTTCTGCTTTATTCCAATTTTCAAGTTCGCCGACATAGCTTTCGGGACGCGTAGATAATTCAACTTCAAATTCCATACCGAAAATTGCCATTGTATCAGCAACAAAGTCAATAATACCGTTAATTTCATCAACTAATTGTTCCGGAGTACAGAAAATGTGTGCATCATCCTGAGTGAATCCTTGTACACGAGTTAAACCTGATAAAGCTCCTGATTTTTCTTTTCTGTATACAGTTCCGAGTTCTGCCATTCTTAACGGTAATGAACGATAAGAATATCTGTTTGCTTGATATATCAAGATATGGAACGGACAGTTCATAGGTTTAATAACAAACTGGTCATCTGAGTCTTCATCTTTTTGAACAAAGAACATATTTTCTTTGTAGTGATCCATATGCCCTGATATTTCCCAAAGAGTAGATTTTGCAATTTGAGGAGTGTTAACAATTACATACCCTCTTTTTCTGTGTTCTTCTCTCCAGTAATTTTCAATTTGTTCACGAACACAAGCAAGATTTGGATGCCACAATACAAGACCTCCGCCCATTTCTTCGCGGGTTGAGAATAAGTCAAGCTGCTTACCTAATTTTCTGTGGTCGCGTTTTTCAGCTTCTTCAATAAAAGTTAAATAAGCTTGTAAATCTTCTTTATTCCAATATGCAGTAGCGTATATTCTTTGTAGCATCTTGTTTTTTTCGTTACCGCGCCAGTATGCTCCGGCAACTTTCAGAAGCTTAATAGCATTTCCTTTAATATAAGATGTATTTGGTATATGCGGCCCTGCACAAAGGTCGTTAAACAGAACATTTCCATCTTTATCTTTTGTTAAATAAAGTGTCGGATGGTCATTTCTGTGTTCTTCAAGTAATTCTGCTTTGTAAATCTCACCTTCTGATTTAAATTCGGCAATTTTAGCATCAACATCTTCAACATCATATTTTTCAAAAGTTAAATTCTGTTTGATGATGTTTTTCATTTCTTCTTCAATCTTAACAAGATCATCAGAAGTGAATGCATAACCGTCAGTTAAATCAAAATCATAGTAAAAACCGTCATCAGTAGCAGGCCCAATAGCTAACTTTGCTTGTGGGAACAGCTTTTGAACAGCTTGCGCCATGATGTGTGAGCAAGAGTGCCTGAGTACTCTTAAAGTTTCGTTGTTTTTTTCCATGGTATTTACCTCTATTCACTTTCTATCCTTAAGGGAAGGGACATTTAACTTATAGCTACATCTATAGGTTAAATATATTTACCCCCCTTGGGGTGGATCCCCCTAACTAATACAAATATAGTTTATCATAAATTTTAAGAAATAAGTATAACTTTTACTTAATTTTTATTGTTTAATTAATTATGTACTTCAAAAATATGATTTTTTGGCAAAAATAAAAAAATCCTGCTATAATAGGATTGGATATTAATATAATATTTTTCGGGGAAGAGAAAAAGCGGAGAAAATTATGGCTGAAAATGAACAAATAGAAGGCAATAAAAATCAAGATTTAACAAAATTTTTAATTATGACAATTGCGTCAATCGTTATAATGTTTATTGTCTTTGCGGGTGTTAACTATGTAATTATGGAGAACCTGATTTCTCAAAAGATAAATTCCGTACAGACTAACACTGAAGAACTTGGAGAAGAAGAAGGCGACGGAGATGAAATTCAAAAGGGCATAATAGTTGACTTAGGTGATTTTATTTTAAATCTGTGTGATGAAAATGCAAAAAAATATTTAAAGGTTAACGTAGCAATAGAAGTCAGCAAAAAAGAAACTGATTTTCCTGCAGAAGAACCGGCTAAGGGTGGAGGAGGACATGGACATGGCGAAGCAGCTCCTGCACCGGCTGATCCTTTAGCTGCAATACAAAACGAAATGAACCAATATAAGCCGGCAATCAGAGATGCCGTTATAACGAATCTTTCAAGTAAAACATCAGCAGAACTTGCTACCGCAGCAGGTAAAGAGTTATCAAAAGAACAAATTACAAATGATATAAATGCTATATTAAACGGAGAAAGAGAAGTTTTAAGAGTAAGTTTCGGACAGTTTATTATACAATAAAAGAAAGTTGTATTCTTAAAAATTTTGCTTGTATATAAAAGGGAATAAATGCCAGAAGAGGAAAAAGACAATTTAACATCGGAAATAGAATCTTTTGATGAAGATTCGGAACACAAAAGTTATAAATTATATAACTTCAGAAGACCGGATAAATTTTCAAAAGACAACTTAAGAGCTTTGAGAGATATTCACAGAGAATTTTCCAAAGCAATTTCTCTTGTATTAAGCGGTTATTTACGAATGAGAGTAGAGATAGAAATAGTTTCGGTAGACCAGCTTACATACGAGGAATTTGTACGTTCAATGCCATCTCCTATCAGTGTCGGTGTTTTTGAGTTTGAACCATTGTCAGGACAAATTCTTTTGGGAATCAGTTTTGAGGTTATATCCTGCATAGTTAACAGAATGCTTGGCGGTATCGGAGTTACAGACCCCCAATCAAGAGAGCTGACAGATATTGAAAAAGCTCTTGCTAAAAAAGTTATAAATATTATACTTAAATCACTTGAAGATTCTTGGAATACTATTGTTCCTGTTACAGGCAAATTTATAAGCCTTGATGACAATTATCAATCTATACAGGTCGCAACTGCCGGAGAAATTGTTGCACTTTTGACATTTGAAGTACAAATTGCGGGAAAACACTTCGGACTATTTAGTTTATGCTTCCCGTATCCTGTATTAGAAACAGTTTTAACACACTTAAGTACACAACACATTTTCCAAACCAAGGGTCTTGTTGCAACAAATGATGAAAGAATGAAAATGATATCAAAAATCAACTCATCAACGGTTGATTTGAGAGTTCAATTCGGAACTTGTAATATCACGCTGGATGATTTTATGCAGCTTGCAGAAGGTGATATTATTAAACTTGATAATAAAATTCAGGATGACTTAATCGTAAAAGTTAACGGAGAAAAAAAGTTTTTTGCTCGCCCAGGAACTTTGAAAAATCAGGTTTGTGTTAAAATAACAGATGTATATGATGAAATGCATGAAATTTTAAGAAATTATTTTTAGAGGGGACTTTGAAATGTTTGTTGATGATGAAAATACAAATGATGAATTAAATGCAGGTGCGGCAGATGCAGATTCAAGCAATGAGGATGTCTCTTCTGCGGCTGCTTCGGAAAGTGCTTCGGAAGCATCTGCTGAAAATGTATCAAAAGC
>CAMORE010000062.1 GCA_946623365.1 uncultured Acinetobacter sp. | reverse complement strand
GTAAACAGTGTTGATAATTCTTCTTTATATTCCGGACGCTGAATATGTCTTAACGCATCAATTGCAGCTAATTTTATTCCTGAGTCCGGATCTTTTCGTAATGCATTAACTATTGCAGAAACCCCCGGAGCATCAGTTATCGGAACAATCTTTCCTTCTTTTGCCTGATAATCTTCTATAAATAACTCTGCAAGCGCACCCAGCGCTGTTATTGCATATTCTTTATTTCTTTCTGCAAGCTCCATTGGCGACAAATTTGTAGCCAATGAAATCTCATCATCAGACATTTTATAGGGAAGATTATTTACGGCTTTAGGGTCTTTTTCTACCGCCATAATATTTGCAATAATTTTTTGGCGAGCTTCCATTTGCTGTTTTGTAGGCGGCTGAAGTTTTGTAACATCTTCGGATGATATATTAATCAATCCCGTAAATACGTCACTTACCAAATAATTTTTCGCATTTTCAGTATCAAGCAAAACAGTTCTTACAATTTCTTCAATCTGCTGTGCTTGTACATCTCTGTTACTACTGTTTAAATTTTCAGAAACAAGAGCTATATCAACCGGAGGTAAAATCTTCTCTGAAGGTATTATTTCAGGCCTTTTAGCCTCTTTTTCTGCAGCTCTGAAAGATAGTGCAGAAGTTACATCAAGAGTTTTTTTTTCAGCCGAGTCTTCTTTTTCAGCTTCTAATGTTGTAAAATTCGGAGCAGGAACTCCTGTATCTTCAACTTTTTCTGTATTATTTTTGATTTCTGCTTCATCTTGTGCAGCAGGCAGTGCTATAGGATTCACATTAAGCATTTCGTATGTTATAATACCGTCAGCTTCAGGATAATCATAAACTTTTTGTGGTTCTGTATTAACTTTCGGGTTGTCAATATGTATTTTTACCGCATTATAGATACCACTATCATTATTTATCTCTTTTGTTTCTTGTTTATTTCCGGCATTAACTTCCGGTTTTCGTATGCTGATATTAACGGCATTGTATACAGGTTTGTTAAAATCAATAGCTTGTACCATACACATATTCCTTTCATCTACACTTTTCATTTCTATTAAAACCTATCAAAAAAATAAATTGCTTTTTTTGTAAATGATTTTTACAAATATTTACATTAATTTAAAAGTAACTCAAAATCTATATTGTAATATAGACTTATTTGTACTAAAATATCAGTATTAATAAGGCGCAGAATTAAAAGGGGATAAATCAATGAAATTTGTTGCGAATAAAGATGATTTTTTAAATGGAATCAGAATAGTAGAAAGAGCTACTGTTGTTAAAGGTTTACAACCTGTTTTAGCCAATGTGTTAATTGAAACTGTAGGAGATAATCAAATAAAGCTTTCTGCTACTGACTTTGACTTATCTGTTACAACGCTTATTAATGCAACGATAGAAGATAATGGCGCAATTACATTACCTGCAAAAAAACTCGGTGAGATTATATCAAGATTAAATGACGAATTAATTAAAGTTGAACTGAACGGCGCTACTGCTACAATTACTTGTAAAAATTCTAAATTTGATATTATAGGAATTTCTGCAAATGAATTTCCAAAAATAGAAGAAAATATTGAAGAAAATGATTGTATGGAAATAGAAACAGAACCTTTCACGAAAGCAATAAGAGAGGTTGTTTCCGCTGCAGCAGGATATGAAACAAACAACCTGCTGTCAGGCGTAGTTTGTCAGGTTAATAAAAATGTTTTAGAAATGGCAGCAACTGACGGAAATAGACTTGCAAGGGTAAGAGAAGTCGTTAAAAATTCGTCTACTGATGAAGAAAATCCTTTTGAAATGCTTATTTCATCTAAAGTATTATCAGAATTGTCAAAAATAGCAGCTCTTGTTGAATCTGAGAGTATAAAAATTTGTAAAGAACAGAAAAAAATTGTTATTACGGTTGATAAAACAAAAATTATAACTCGTCTTATGCAAGGACAGTTTCCTAAGTATAATCAATTGATTCCTCAAACATTCCCAAAAGAAGCTGTTTTAAACAAAGCTAATTTAATTTCTGCACTGGAAAGAGTTGCCGTCATGGTAAATGAAAAAAACAGCATAGTAAAATTTGAGTTTGCTGATAATACTTTGAAACTTTCCGGAGATTCGCCGGAAGCAGGTAATTCGCAGGATGAAGTAGATGCAAACTACATGGCAGAACCGCTTGCTATAGCATTTAACTATAAATTTATATTGGAGTTCTTAAAAATAGTTGAAGCAGAAGAGATTAAAATACAGTTAAATTCTTCGCTTTCAGCAACAGTATTTGCACCATGTTCAGACGAAGATTACATATATCTTGTAATGCCTGTTCAATTGAGGGGATAGGAGGATAAATGAAAGGCAAAGCTTTTAAATTCGGTGATAACATTTCAACTGACCATATTGCACCGGGAAGGCTGTTCCATTTGCGTTCTGATTTGCAGGAATTTTCTAAGCACGTTTTAGAGGATGCCGATGAAAATTTTGCTAAAAACATGAAAAAAGGTGATTTTGTAGTAGCAGGTAATAACTTTGGTTTAGGCTCATCAAGAGAACATGCGCCGCAAATTATTAAAATTGCCGGTGTAGGAGCTGTAATTGCAAAGTCTTTTGCCAGAATATTTTATCGTAATGCAATTAATATAGGATTGTTGGCGATAGAATGTGATACAGACGGTATTGATGCCGGCGATGAACTCGATTTGGACATCAAGGCAGGTACGTTAAAAAATATTACAAAAGGAACCATCATTCGCATTGAACCGCTTCCTGATGTAATGATAAGACTGTTGGAAGACGGCGGTTTAATCGAGCATATAAAGAAGAACGGTGATTTAGTATTGGGTTAGCATATTCCGCTTCTGATAATTTGTGTATCACCGGCATAATTAGAGCCGACAAGGGTGTTATCTTGCGTAAAGGTTTAGTTTATGTTAGTATCAAGAAAAATAGTAGAAGTATATATTAATTAAGGAGTTACTATGATTTCAGTAAACGATTTAAAAAATGGCTTAACTTTGGAATTAGATAACGGATTGTGGACTGTTGTCGAATTCTTACACGTAAAACCGGGGAAAGGCGCAGCATTTGTAAGAACAAAACTTAAAAATGTTGAATCAGGAAACGTTGTAGAAAGAACTTTTAGAGCCGGTGAAAAAGTTGCAAAAGCTATGTTAGACCGCAGAGAAATGCAATATTTATATAAAGAAGGCGCTGATTACGTTATGATGGATAACGAAACTTATGAACAAATCCAAGTGACAGAAGACCAAGTCGGCGATGGTAAAAAATATTTAAAAGAAAATATGATAGTTCAAGTATTAAAACATGATACTAAAATTATTGGTGTGGATATTCCTGCGCACGTTGAATTGGAAGTTGTTGACACACCGCCTGCTGAAAAAGGAAACACTGCTCAAGGCGGAACAAAACCTGCAACACTGGAAACAGGCGCAGTAGTAAACGTTCCGTTCTTTGTATCAAACGGCGATATTATTAGAGTTGATACAAGGAGCAATGAATACTTAGACAGATGTTAGAGAGGTGAATAAGTGAATAAGTGAGCAGGTGACTAAGTGAATTAATATTGTCAGATAAGACGTAGTCGTAATCACTCAATTGCTTCGTTGCTTTATCACTTCACACTTCTCCAAAAGGAGATTAAAATGGATTTTAAACCTGATTATATAGAAAAATTAGCAAAAATTATAAAAGACAACGGATTAACGGAAATCTCTATGGAAGATGGTGAACAAGCAATTACTATCAGAAAAGATTTGCCGGAGGTTTTGGTCGGAGCACCTGCATCTGTACAGGCTCCACAAGCACAGCCTGCTGCTGCACCTGCACCCGCTAATTCAAATATAGAGCAAGAAGCAGTATCTCAAGGTAAGGCAATTACTTCTCCAATGGTAGGAACTTTTTATGCGGCATCCTCTCCGGATGCAGCTCCTTTTGTAGAAGTTGGCTCTGAAGTTGCGGTAGGAGATGTTGTTTGTATAATTGAAGCAATGAAACTAATGAATGAGATTAAGTCTGAACAAGCAGGAAAAGTTGTCAAAATATGTGTTAAAAACGGCGACCCTGTTGAATTTGGGCAAGTATTGATGTATGTTGAGTGAGGTGAGCAAGTGAACAAGTGAACCGGTGAGCAAGTGATTTTATAATCACTTAATCGCTTTATCACTCAATCACTCAATCACTTCCCCGGAGGGGATGAGAATGTTTAAACGAGTATTAATAGCAAACCGAGGTGAAATAGCAGTAAGGGTTATAAGAGCTTGTCGAGAGTTGGGAATTCCGACTGTTGCAATTTATTCACAAGCTGATGCGGAGTCCTTGCATGTCAGACTGGCAACGGATGCATATTGTATAGGCCCTGCACCGAGCAATCAAAGTTATTTAAATATACCGACTATTATATCTACAGCTTTAATGACCGGTTGTGATGCCATTCATCCGGGGTACGGATTTTTGTCCGAGAGAGCAGAGTTCGCTGAAATATGTGATATGTATAATATAAAATTTATCGGCCCTACAGCAGAAGCTATGCGTAAAATGGGAGATAAAGCAACTGCTCGTAAAACAATGATTGAAAATAATGTACCTGTAACCCCCGGAACAGGAATTGTAAAAACTACAAAAGAAGTACAGGAATTCGCTCATAAAGTAGGCTATCCTATTATTCTGAAAGCTACAGCAGGCGGAGGCGGTAAAGGAATGAGAGTTGTCAGAGCGGATGAAGAATTAGAATCAAACTTTAATTTATGCCGGCAAGAAGCTGAAAATTTCTTTGGAAACCCTGACGTTTATGCTGAAAAATTCTTGGAGAATCCAAGGCATATAGAAGTTCAAATTCTGGGTGATTCGTTCGGAAATGTTATTCACTTAGGCGAAAGAGATTGTTCTATTCAAAGACGACATCAAAAACTATTGGAAGAGGCTCCATCTCCTGCAATTGATGAAGAAACCCGTAAAGAAATGGGAGCGGCAGCCGTAAGAGCAGCTAAGGCTATAAACTATGAAGGAGCCGGCACTTGTGAATTTCTTTTGGACCATGACGGTAAATGGTATTTTATGGAAATGAATACAAGAGTTCAAGTTGAGCACTGCGTAACTGAAATGATTTCTCAAATAGATATAGTAAGAGAACAGATTTTAGTAGCATCCGGAGAGAAATTGGGTTATACGCAAGATGATGTAAAACTTAGAGGGCATGCTATAGAATGTCGTATAAATGCTGAAGATCCTGAACATGATTTTATGCCTTGCCCAGGAAAAATCGACGGATATTTGGCTCCGGGAGGCTTCGGAATTAGAGTTGATTCACATGTATATCCGGGATATTCAATACCGCCATACTATGATTCAATGATTGGAAAACTTATTTGCTGGGGTGAAAACAGAAAACAAGCCAGAAGAAGAATGTATCAAGCTTTGAAAGAATATGTTGTTGCCGGCATAAAGACAACAATACCATTTCATCAAAGACTTATTGAAGACGAAGTATTTAAAAGCGGTAACTTCAATACAGGTTTTATAGAAGAGTTTTATAAACGCAATAAAGATGAATAAAACATTTTAAGAGGAGAGATATTGTGCGTCAAAGACCGGTAGAGCAAGATGCAATTGAGCGTCGACATAATTTTGATGCTGTTGAAGATAATCTAACAGAAGAACAGGTTAGGCTTGAAGCAGCAAGATGTTTGAATTGTAAGAATCCGAGATGTGTGCAGGGTTGTCCTGTCAACATTCGGATTCCTGATTTTATAAAAGCATTGAAAGAAGACAGGTTAAATGATGCAGGTGATATAATCAGGGAGACGAGCATGCTTCCTTCTGTCTGCGGAAGAGTTTGTCCGCAAGAAAGGCAATGTGAAGGAAAGTGCGTACTTGGTATTAAAGGAGAAGCGGTTGCAATCGGCGCATTAGAGAGATATGTAGGAGACAATACCGCACCTAAAGACACAGAGATTGTTCCGAGCGGGAAAAAAGTTGCAATTGTAGGTTCGGGGTGCGCAGGTATAACTGCGGCTTCCGATTTACGAAAAGCAGGTCATGATGTTACTGTTTTTGAGGCATTGCATAAATTTGGCGGAGTATTAAGATATGGAATACCTCCATTCAGACTTCCAAGAAAAGTTCTTGACAGAGAACTGGAAAATTTGAAAAAAATGGGAGTAAAATTTGAAAAGAACGTAATAGTAGGAAAGTCAATTACATTAAAACAGCTTCAAGAAGATGGGTTTGATGCAATATTTATATGTTCCGGAGCAGGTTTACCCAAGATGATGAATATTCCGGGAGAAAACTTAAACGGAGTTTTTTCGGCAAATGAATTTTTAACAAGAGTAAATCTGATGCAAGCAAACGACGAAACAACAGCAACGCCTTTAAGAGTCGGAAAGTCAGTTGCAGTAATCGGTGGAGGAAACGTAGCAATGGATGCAGCTAGAACAGCTGTTAGAGTTGGATTTCAAAAAGTATTCATTGTATATAGAAGAACAGAGGCAGAACTTCCTGCCCGTTTGGAAGAGATAAGGCATGCTAAAGAAGAAGGGGTACAATTTGTATTTTTGCGTGCTCCAAAACAGATATATGATAAAGAAGGATATGTTAATGGCATGCAATTTGAGATAATGGAACTTGGAGAACCTGATTCATCAGGCAGGCGTTCGCCGATTGGTACCGGAAAATATATAGATTTAGACGTTGATACAGTAATCGTAGCACTGGGAACCGGACCAAATCCTATTATTCAAAAATCAGCTGCAATGGATGGTTTTAATTTTGAAATGGACAAAAAAGGCTATTTTACAGTTAATCCGGAAACAAGAGAAACATCAATTTCTGCAATCTACGCAGGAGGCGATGTAGCACCTGTTGGGGAATCTAACGCAATTAATGCAATGGGGGCAGGCAAAAGAGCTGCAAAAGCAATAAATGAATATTTAACGAATATTTAAATTATTTACAAAAATATTATTACATGATAAAATTCTTGTTATAGAAGAGTGCTAGTTATAAGGACAAATAAGAATGCTTATTGAAAAGTATTTGGAAGTAGTAGTTAAACAACGTGGTTCCGATTTACATATATCAGCCGGTTTACCTCCGGTAGTTCGTATAGACGGTAATTTGCAAAGAATGGATGTTCCGGCTTTGAAGCCCGAGGAAGTTGAATTATTATTATTTCCTATGTTAAACAAGGAACAGAGACGTAAGTTAGAACAAGATTGGGAGCTTGACTTTTCATATGGTATACAAGGTTTGAGCCGTTTTCGTGTAAATATATATAAAGATAGAGGAAATTATGCGGCAGCTTTTCGTGTAATCTCATCAAGAATTCCTGATTTTAAAGAGTTAGGTTTATCTGAGACAGTAAGAAAAATTGCGGAAAAACCTAGAGGATTAGTTCTTGTAACAGGTCCTACAGGTTCCGGTAAGTCAACAACACTTGCTGCAATGATAAATTATATCAACGAAACAAGATCTGAACATATTTTAACAATTGAAGACCCTATTGAATTTATTCATCCGTCAAAGCGCTCTATTATTCACCAAAGAGAATTAGGACAAGACACAAGAAGCTTTGCTAACGCTCTTAAATCAGCTCTTCGTGAAGACCCTGATATTATTCTGGTTGGTGAAATGAGAGATTTGGATACAATTAGACTGGCATTGACTGCTGCTGAAACAGGTCACTTAGTGTTCGGTACTTTGCACACTTCTTCTGCTTCTCAGACTATTGACCGTATTATTGACGTTTTCCCTGAAGGACAGCAGCAACAGGTGCGTGTTCAATTGTCAAACTCTTTAGTTGCGGTATTCTCTCAAACATTATTACCGCTTTTGCAGGCTGATGGTACTAAGAGCGGCAGAGTTATGGCGCAAGAAGTTATGTTAGTTATCCCTGCTATTGCGAACTTGATTCGTGAAGCAAAAGCAGCACAAATATATTCTACTATGCAAACAAACTCCGGTTTTGGTATGCAAACATTAGAGATGGCACTAAGAGATTTATATATTAAGAAAAAAGTTACTCTTGAAGATGCTTTATCACGTTCAAGCCGTCCTGAAGAATTCAAACGTGGTTTACAGAATTCATAACGTATGAATTCTCTACTTTATCAAGCTTTTTGTTAAGTTATATATTATTTCCAATTTAGTTGAATCTTTGTTAATTTTTGCAAGGTTTTGGTTAATCATTTTCATCAACTCTTCCGGAGCTTTGACATCATTGGTGGCAAAGAGTTCTTCTGATGTTATATCCAGAGCAGAAAGAATTTTATCAAACGTGTCAGCAGAAACAAAATTGTCCCCTACTTCAATACTACTTAACGCTTTTTGAGATATATCAATTAGTTCTGATAATCGTTCTTGCGTGAATCCTTGAGAAATACGATATTGTTTAATTTTTTTACCCAATTCTTTTTTTATACCCATATTTTACAACCTTAACTTCTTAAATATAAAGAAGATGTTACACACAAAAAAAACGTCAAGTCAACTTGTAGCCGGTGCTTACGCTATGGGTGAGTATAATTTAGATCAAAAAGGTAATACTCAATTGTTCGGTAACGCATCTTATCTTGGAAATAAATCTGCCGGAGAAGTTGGAATTAGATTTACATTTTAAATAAAAAAAATCATTTTAAAAAACCGGTGTTTTTTAACAAAAAAACACCGGTTTTTAAATTATAGAAAGTCCACATTGTCAAAATAAAAAGCGTTCAACCAAAAATTTGCATATTCAAGGTTAAACGCTTTATAAATATTAACGTATGGTGCAATTATTCGCACCAAAAATTGTTTCACGCCATTTCAACAGGCTGTTCTTGAGAGTGACCTTCTTTTCTTTCGAAAACAAGTTTTTCCTTGCCTTCACCTTCTGAACTATCAAGCTTTAACAGAATAGTATCTCCCGGTTGATAAGCATTACCCAAAATCTCTTCTGCAAGCTGATCCTCAATTTTTCTTTGAATAAGTCTGCGAAGCGGTCTTGCGCCGTATGCTTCATTATAACCGTCTTTTGCAAGATAATCCTTAACTTCATCAGTGACCTCAATAGAAAGTTCCCTTTCGGATAATCTCTTAAATAAATCTTTCATCATTAAGTCAACGATTTGTCTGATTTCTTCCTTGCTCAAGTGTGAGAACACAATAATGTCATCAATACGGTTCAAGAACTCAGGTCTAAATGCCTTCTTAAGTTCTTCATTAACAGTATCTTTTAGTTTTTCGTATTTATCCTTCTTAGCGTCATCGGATGAAGCAGAGAAGCCCAATTTACCTTGAGTGGTAATCATGCTTGCACCAACGTTTGATGTCATAATTATGATTGTATTCTTAAAGTTGATATGTTTACCCTTAGCATCAGTTAAACGTCCGTCATCAAGTATTTGAAGAAGGATGTTAAATACATCAGGGTGAGCCTTCTCAATTTCATCAAAAAGAATAACTGAATAAGGTTTCTTTCTGACAAGCTCTGACATATGACCGCCATCATCATAACCAACGTATCCCGGAGGAGAACCGATAAGTTTTGCAGTAGAATGTTTTTCCATAAATTCTGACATATCTACACGAATCATATTATCTTCACTTCCGAATACTGCTTCCGCAAGCGCTTTTGCAAGCTCTGTTTTACCTACACCCGTCGGACCAGAGAAAATAAAACTTCCTATTGGTCTGTTTGGTGATTTTAAACCTACACGAGCGCGTCTTATAGCTTTAGATATTGCAACAACCGCATCAGACTGACCGATTACACGATTATGGAGAGTTTCTTCCAACCTCATCAATCTTTCTGATTCGCCTTCCGTTAACTTGGTAACAGGAACACCTGTCATTGTTGCTATAACCTGTGCAACATCATCTTCTGTTACAGTAGGTTTATTTGCATCATTTTGTCTGCGCCATTCTTCCGAAACTTCTCTGATTTTGTCTTTCATGTTTGCTTCATCATCACGAAGTGCTGATGCTCTTTCAAACTCTTGATTTCTGATTGCTTCTTCTTTTTCTTTAATAATAGCTTTCAGTTCTTTATCAAGTTCTTTTCCTTCAGGAGAAAGTGTACAAACTTTCAAACGCACTTTTGAAGAAGCTTCATCGATAACGTCAATGGCTTTATCAGGCAGGAATCTGTCGTTGATATATTTGCTTGACAATTTTGTTGCCGCAATTATCGCTTCATCAGATATATTCAAATTATGATGCTCTTCATATTTAGATTTTAAGCCTCTGATTATTTCAATAGTTTCATCAATAGTAGGTTCTTCAATAATTACAGGTTGGAAACGTCTTTCAAGAGCAGAATCTTTTTCGACGTATTTTCTGTATTCATCAGATGTAGTAGCGCCGATAACTTGAAGTTCGCCTCTTGACAGAGCCGGTTTAAGAATATTAGCCGCATCAATTGCGCCTTCTGCCGCACCTGCACCGATAAGAGTATGCATTTCATCGATAACAAGAATTACATTTCCTGCTTGTCTGATTTCGTCCATAATCTTTTTAAGACGTTCCTCAAATTCGCCTCTGTATTTTGTACCTGCAATCAATAAGCCCATATCAAGCTGTATGATTTTTTTGTCTTCCAAAATGTCAGGAACTTCGTTATTTACAATTCTTATTGCAAGACCTTCCGCTACTGCAGTTTTACCAACACCGGGTTCACCTAAAAGAACAGGGTTATTTTTAGTTCTTCTTGCAAGAATTTGTATAACACGTTCAATCTCTTTTTCTCTTCCGACAACAGGGTCTAATCTCATTTCTGATGCCGCAAGTGTTAAATCTGTGCCGTACTCATCAAGACTTGGAGTCTTAACCTTGCTTGCCGAAGAAGATGAAGAAGATCCGCTTCCGCTTCCTGCTCCTGCGCCTGCTGTCGGTTTAGAATCACCGAGCATCTTAACTACATTACTTCTGACTTTGTTTAAGTCAACACCGAGATTTTCAAGAACTCTGGCTGCAACACCTTCACCCTCTCTGATTAAACCGAGAAGAAGGTGCTCTGTTCCGATATAATTGTGACCAAGTTGTCTGGCTTCATCCCACGAAAGCTCAAGCACTCTCTTTGCTCTTGGAGTAAACGGAATTTCTACTGCCACAAAACCGGAACCTCTGCCAATAATCTTTTCTACCTCAATTCTGGCATCTTTAAGGTTAACACCCATAGATTTCAGTGTTTTTGCAGCAATTCCTGTTCCTTCACCGATAAGACCAAGCAGAACCTGCTCGGTACCGACAAAGTTATGACCAAGCCTTCTGGCTTCCTCTTGCGCAAGCATAATGACTTTAATCGCTTTTTCTGTAAAACGTTCGAACATTAATAAATTACCTCTTCTTTAAAATACGTATTTCTATGATAATTCTACTAAATATACCTGAAAAATTCAAGAGGATTAATAATAGAATTATATTTTTTCCAATTAAAAAATTTTTTTAAAAGATACTATTATGCATGATAATATGCAACAAAAATATATTTTTTTGCATACTTTATGTACTTCTTTTCCTCTCTTTATTTCGGATGTAAATAGAGGAAAAGAAGTA
>CAMORE010000061.1 GCA_946623365.1 uncultured Acinetobacter sp. | reverse complement strand
CGGAACAATGAGTCCATTTCAACATGGAGAAGTTTTCGTTACTGATGACGGCGCTGAAACAGACTTAGATTTAGGACATTATGAAAGATTTATTGATTCAAACTTTTCACAGTTAAGCAGCGTTACTTCCGGCAGCGTATATCAAACAGTTATTAATAAAGAGCGCAGAGGGGATTATTTAGGAGCTACTGTTCAGGTTATTCCTCATATAACAAATGAGATAAAATCACGTATTGTAAAAGCGCAAAAGCAGTTTAAACCGGATTTTCAAATTATTGAAATAGGCGGTACTGTAGGTGATATTGAAGGTTTACCATTTATTGAAGCAATAAGACAATTTAAAACGGAAGCAGGTATAGGAAATGCCATTAATATTCATTGTACGCTTCTTCCATATTTACAGACGTCCGGAGAGTTAAAAACAAAACCATCTCAACACAGCGTATCAGTTTTAAGAAGCTATGGTTTGCAGCCTGAAATACTTGTTTGCAGAACTTCTAAAGCTATACCTAAAACAGAGAAAGAAAAATTGGCTCTATTCTGTTCTGTAGCAAAAGAGGCAGTTATTGAATGCAGAGATATGAAAAGTATATATGAAGTTCCTCTGGCTCTTGAAGAACAAAATTTCGCAAATGTTGTATTAAAGCTTTTGCAAACTCCTGAGCGAAAATCTGATTTATCAGCGTGGAGAGAATTAGTTGAAAAAATTAACCATCCGAAAGCTTCAATAAAAATTGCTATTGCAGGAAAGTATACAAAACTTTCAGATGCTTATATATCGGTAGTAGAATCAATTAAGCACGCAGGGTATTCGGATAGTGTAAAAACAGAAATTAAGTGGATTAATTCGGAAGAATGTCTGGAAAAAGATAAATGCAAAGAACTAATGTCCGACGTTGATGGAGTTATAGTACCCGGAGGTTTTGGCGTAAGAGGAATAGAGGGCAAACTTAATGTTATAAAATATGCCAGAGAAAATAATGTTCCGTTTCTTGGAATATGCTTAGGTATGCAATGTGCCGTTATTGAATATGCACGCAACGTTGCAGGAATTAAGGATGCAAATTCAACGGAATTTGATGAAAACGCAGCTAATCCGGTAATTGATTTGATGCTTGAACAAAAAAATGTTAAGGGATACGGTGCAACTATGAGACTGGGTGCTTATGATTGCAATATTAAAAAAGGAACGAAGGCTCATGAAGTTTATGGCACTACAAAAATATCGGAACGTCACAGGCACAGATATGAAGTAAATACAGACTATATTGACAGGCTTAAAAATTCAGGATTAGTATTTTCAGGCATGTCTCCTGACGGAATGTTATCAGAGATTATAGAGTTACCTGAATTGGATTGGTTTGTTGCTTGTCAATTCCATCCTGAATTTAAATCAAGACCTGAAAGACCCCATCCTCTTTTCAAAGGATTAATTGATGCTGTAATAAAGCAAAAAAGCATTTAACCGTTATATAAAAAGATTCCTGCTATGCCTGCTATAAGCATATAAATAGCAGGATCTTTTTTTGTTTTAATACTCAGAAAAATTAATAACAGTAGTAATAATAACGCTTTAAAATCTGCAAGATTCGATTTTAAAAGAGCAATACAAACAGATATTAACAATGCACAACTAATAGGTTTTAAAGTTTCAATCAACGACATTACATAAAAATTTTCACTATATTTTTTAAGCAATTTTGAAACTAAAATTACCAGAAAAAACGACGGTATCACTTCTGATATAGAAGCAATCAAGGAACCTAAAATGCCTGCTGTTTTTAACCCTGCGTATGTTGCTACATTTATCCCGATGGGTCCGGGGGTTATAGATGCTATTGCCGTCATATGAGTTAACTCTTGCAAAGAGTACCAGTGATAGTTTTCAGAGATATGATACAAAAACGGTATTGTTGCATATCCTCCGCCAAATGAAAATAACCCTATTTTAAAGAATTCTAAAAACAAAAGAAGGTAAATCATTTACTAAACCTCCTTTTTATAAACTTTGTTCCAACTCCTATAATTGAAAAGATTATTATAGCTTTAATCGGTGACAGCTCAAAAATTAATAAAGACAAAAGAGTTAATACTAATATCAGATAAAAAAATACATTTTTTTCTGTTTTTTGAAACATTTCTCTTACGGTTAATATAATTAATGCAATAACAGCAACTCCTATACCCCATAAAACTGCTTGTATATATTTATTAGACACTAAGTTCTCAAGAATTGATGCAAGTAATATAATTGTTATAATTGGGAATGTAATAATGCCTAACAACGCTGCAATTGCACCTAATTTCCCTTTAAATTTATACCCGATAAACATGGATATGTTAGCCGCAACTATTCCCGGTAATGATTGTGATAATGCATAAAAATTAAGTAAATCATCTTCTGATATAATATGTCTTTTGTCAATAAATTCATGCTGTAAAATAGGTAATATTACATATCCTCCACCGAGAAGAATTGCGCCGATGTTTACAAATATTAAATATAGCCTCAATAATGACATATTAATAACCAACACTTAAGCCCGCACACAAATTTACAGATTGTCCCGTAACACCTTTTGCCTCATTAGATATAAGGTATTTTACCATATTTGCAACTTCTTCAGGTTTCACAAATCTTTTCTGCGGAATACACTCTATAATCTCATCTTTTGACCAATTACCGTCATTAGCCGAACTATTGCCCATATCAGTGTCAACCCATCCCGGATTGATAGTATTTACAGTAATATTGTATTCGGCAAGTTCAAGAGCTAATGCTTTTGTTGCGCCTATGAGACCCGATTTGGAAGCAGAGTATAAACTTGCATTTGCTTCACCCATAACTCCGCTTATTGAGCCAATGTTAACAATTCTTCCCCATTTCTTTTCTTTCATATAAGGAACTGCTCTTGAGATAAGATATAACGGAGCTTCTAAATTAACCTTAAATATATGTTCTAATTGATTATAATTAGTATCTTCTATAGGAGAATAAATATATTCTCCCGCATTATTTACAAGAACATCAATATTATTTGCACTAATATATTCACCCAATCTTTCTAAATCAGACTGAATTGACAAATCACATACTAAATAATTTTTATAACATTGTAAATGTCTTTCATTTCTGCTAACTGCAAAAATATTATTGTTTACGCCGATTATTTCAGCAATACTTTTCCCAATACCTTTTGATGCGCCTGTTACTAATATATTCATATCTGATATCCTAAAACTTTTTTAAATGAGCATAAGCAGCATCCATAGCCTTTTTGCCCATTTTTCCAAAATCAATTGTGTACATAGTGCTGTCACCAATTTGAATTACATCAGCTATGTGACCTATTCCAAGTTTTTCATGAAAAACTCGTTCTCCTACATTAAAGAAATATTGCGTAGCTGCATTTTTTAATTCTTCTTTTTCTTTTTGCTGTTCAGCAAGTTCTGCATCTTTACGTTTTTGTTCTTCAATCTTTTGTTTCATCGGGTTATTTTCCCAAAACTTTTTAAGCCTTTCATCTTCTTTTTCCTTATTTATCGGGTTTTTATTGATAATAACACGTGAAGGTGTGCGTTTTACAACTGTAGTCGTTTTACTTGTTTTTGGTGCAGTAAAGTTTGAGCCAAAACTGTTTGAAGTTTGTTGCGTTTGCTTTTTCCCGCTATTATTTGGGGTAGGTGCAACAAAGTTTGAACCGAATCCTGTTGAAGGCTTAACAAATCCGTCTGATGTAAATGAAGTTGTTTTAGAGTTATAGGAAGGGCCTGATTTCTTAACAGAATCAACTGCGCTTCTAAATGTACTTCTGTCTGACGAGTAATCAGAATATGCAGATTCTTCTTCATCAAGTAAGTTTGACGGAATTTCATCAATAAACCTGCTCGGTGTATAGTATTTATACTCACCCCACATTTGCCGGCGCTTTGCTGTAGTAAGATATAACTTATTTTCAGCTCTTGTTACACCAACATACATTAGTCTTCTCTCTTCTTCCAGTTCTGATAATGTATTAGAACATCTTGCCGAGGGGAAAATTCCTTCATCACATCCTGCTAAAAATACAATAGGGAACTCTAACCCCTTAGATGCGTGAAGCGTCATAAGAGTAACATTATTTGCTATCTCATCCATTCCGTCAATATCTGACACCAGCGAAACCTGTGCTAAGAATTCACCTAAAATATTATCCTGTTCTTCAGGTTCAAATTCGTTTGCTACGTTAACAAGTTCTTGTAAGTTTTCTATTCTGACTTCATCTTCATCAGTATTAGATGAATGTAATTCATTAAGATAACCGCTTCTTTCCAACACAAGACCTAAAAATTCAGGCAGAGAATATTTGGATTCAGCTTCTTTAAATTTTTGAATCAGAGTTGCAAAATCCTTTAATTTTGTTGCGGTACCGGATTTTATTGTTGATATATTATCTACATCCAAAATTGCATTATACAGACTTAAGTCATTTTCATCAGCGTATTCTTGCAAGTGTTTTAACGTTGTCTCACCAATTGCACGTTTCGGAACATTTATAATCCTTCTCAAAGATTGTGAATCATCCGGATTATAAATCAACTTAAGATATGCTATAGCATCTTTTATTTCTTTTCGGTCATAGAATTTAAGACCGCCATATATACGATACGGAATTCCCGCTGCAATCAAAGCTTCTTCAAGTGCACGAGATTGGTTATTTGTTCTGTATAATATTGCAAATTGATTGTAGTTATCTGATGTATCACGTATTGATTTTACAATATAATTTGCTTCATCTGCTTCATCTTGAGCTTCATATAATGAGATTTTTTCTCCGTCACCTTTTTGAGAATATAAAACCTTGTCAACACGCTCTTCATTATTCACAATAATTGCATTTGCTGCATTTAAAATGTTAGCAGTAGAACGATAATTTTGTTCTAATTTAACAACTTTAGCATTAGGAAAATCATTTTGGAAATTCATAATTATCCTAAAATCAGCGCCGCGCCATGAATAAATAGATTGGTCTACATCACCTACTACGCAAAGAGATCTGGTTTCGGGAATATCAGGTAACAGATTCGTATACAGAGCTTTAACAAGCTGATACTGCGCCTGGTTTGTGTCTTGATACTCATCAACTAATATATGTTGGAACTTATTATAATATTTAGCTCTTACTTCAGGGTTTTGTTCCAGTAACTTAACGGTAATGAGAAGCATGTCATCAAAGTCTATTGCATTATTATTATTTAAAGTATTTTCATAAAATTCAAATATTTTTGCAATATTTTGTGATTTAAAATCACGAGCGAATGTTGCAAAAGTATAAGCATCCTGCATTTTATTTTTAGCATTTGATATAATAGCTTTTACAAGCTTTGGAGCATAAACTTTATCATCAAGATTAATCTTTTTAATCGCTTGTTTAATTACTGCCATTGAATCTGTTTCATCATAAATAGTAAAATTTTTATCCAGTTTTTTACCTGATTGGAATGAATAGTTTTCAATATCCTGTCTTAAAATCCTGCCGCAAATACTGTGGAAAGTACCGACCCACATATATTTAACTATATTCTCGCCTACCATTTTACTGAGTCTTTCACGCATTTCTCTAGCTGCTTTATTCGTGAAAGTTACAGCTAAAATTTTCCCTGCAACGGCTCCATGTTGAATCATATAAGCAATTCTTGAGGTTAAAACTTTAGTTTTTCCGCTTCCCGCTCCTGCAAGTATAAGCAGCGCGCCTTGTGTAGTTTTAGCAGCTTCTGTTTGCTCCTTATTAAGTCCTTCTAAAATATTTCCCATCACCTATTCCCAAAATCTGAATTTTATGCTATTATTAAAAAGCATACAAAAAATAAGAATAAAAGACAATACTCAAGAAGGTGAACAAATGATTGAAATTATGGATTCTATTGATGAAAATGAACAACAACAGCCATCTATTATGGTTCCTGTTGGAGATTTAGACAGTGCAGATTCAGCTCCTGATACAGTTGATGAGCTTGCAATGGAGTTAGCTACTATTAAACAACCTGCTAAAAGGATTGCAATCATAGGTTCACGTAATCTTGCCATTACACATCAGCAAATGATTGAAACTCTTGCTACAGCTCTTGTACAGCAAGGCAATACTATAATAACATCAGGTGGTTCTTGCGGTACAAATGCAGCTGCAATTAGAGGTGCAATGAAATCTAACCCTGATAAATTAAAAGTTATTTTACCGCAAACTATAGGACAGCAGCCATCCGATGTTCAGGATCAGTTAATAGGAGTTCCTAATATTGTTGAACATTCTGACAGAGCTATGATGACATTAGCTGATGCTTCAAGAGTTTGCAACAGAGAAATTATTGATGACTGTAACCAAATGATTTGTTTCTTATCCCACACAAGTAAAACTCTTCACAGGGCAGTTGAGTATGCTGAAGAGAATCACAAAGTTATTACAGTTTTCTATTTGGATTAATTAAGTATGGATTTATTTAAAAGTATCACAGGGAAAAACCCTGCGGAGTTTGAGCAAGCAGCTAAAATTCTTGTTAACACTCCTGATGTTGAGTTATATAAAAAACTTGTTAAACAAGATGATTTTTTGTTCGATTTTGTAAAAAATAATGTTGCAAAAAGAATTAAACAAGCTTGTAATAAAAATAATTATATGAATTTATTTAAATTTTGGGATTATTATTCTTCTTCTTATGACGATATGATGTCAGAAGTTTTATTTGAATTCGGGGGAAGTGAATTACTTGATAAGGTTAAAAGTTATCTGCTAAACGGAAACAATTCAAATAAAGCTTATGCACTAAAATTCTTATCATTATTCAAAAAAAATATAAATTCAGATATTATAGAATATGTTAGAGAACTTGCTAATTCTGAGGATGAGTATATTTCTAATAATGCAATTGAGCTTTTGTCTAAGTGCGGAGATACTATATCAAAAGAAAATGCTTTAAATAAATTAAATTCAGCAGATGAGTTTGAACAGTATGACGGAATAAAATTTTTAGTTACATACGGTGCTTGCGATGCTTTAGAATCGATTTTAAATGTAATGAAAAAATCATCGTTATCGGAAAATATTGCCAGCGAAATTCCTTATCTTACAGATTTAGAAATTTTACTTGAAAATAGCTTTGATAACGGAATATTAGTTTTATGCAATATTGTTAATGCAATTCCTGAAATTATACCGCCAAACTCAGCAATAGATTTTAATTTGCTGCAGATATTCGAAAATTTGTATTTTAACAATTTAACAAGCACTTCTGCTTTGTTATTAAGAATGGCAGGAGAGAAATTTGCATCACTTGCAGAAAACGAAGAGTATCTGTTTGATTGTGACAAAAATACAAAAGATGAAATAGCAAATATAAATAAATTCCTTAAGGAAGTAAATGTAAATAAGTTGAACAGCCTTTTATATGAGGAAGTGTTTGAAGAAAGTGATTTTGTATTTTTTGCGGTTGATTATATCAATGACATAGAAGAACTTGAAACACTTTTGGAAAGTTCAAATCAGACTCTTGTGTTAAAAGTATTAACGGCATTAAAGGAGAAACATGCATTAAATTCTTCTCACAAAGAATTAGCTCTAAATCACATTACTAATGACAATATCAAACAGATTATTGAAGTTCTTTAATTATTAAACATGTTCAAGCATAACTACGGCATTACATTCTATACTCAGCTTTTCGCCTACAGAGTCTAAACCTTCCTTAGTCTTTGCCTTTATGGAAATACTATTAATATCAATGTTTAATACTTGTGCAAGCTTTTGCTTCATTTGAGGTATATATGGCATCATTTTCGGAGCTTGAGCAATTATATTTGAATCAATATTATTAATTTTGTATCCGCGCTCTTCAACTAAGTTCATGACATTTTTTAATAATTCAACACTATTTGCATTTTTATATTTTTCGTCAGTATCAGGGAAAAGCGTTCCTATATCTTGCAATGAAAGTGCACCTAAAAGAGCATCTATAATAGCATGGATTAGCGCATCCGCATCGGAATGTCCCATCAACCCTTTTTCATAAGGAATTTTTATTCCGCCTAAAATTAAATCTCTATTCTCGGCAAATCTGTGAATATCGTATCCTATACCGATTCTGTATGTTTGATTGCTCATAATTTACACCTCATATTTATACTATCATAAATTGTTATCATCATACACTTAGTAATTTTTATGATATTATAAATTCATAATACAAATATAGGAGTTTATTATGGCTAAAGATTGCAGTTTTGACGTTGTATCCGAGTTCGACAAACAAGAATTGGTAAACGCTGTAGACCAAGTAAAAAGAGATTTAACTTCACGTTTTGATTTAAAAAATTCTAACTCATCCATTGACTTAGAAGGTGATAAATCAATAACAATTACTACAAATGATGAAATGAAATTAAGAAATATTTTTGATATTCTTCAAACTAAGCTTGTAAAAAGAAACTTAAGCATTAAAATTCTTGATCCGCAGCCAATGGAAAATGCCTTAGGAGGGAATGTCAGACAAGTTTTTAATTTAAAAAAAGGTTTAACACAAGAATTAGCTAAAAAAATAGTCGCAGATATCAAAGATTCAAAATTAAAAGTTCAAGCATCCATTCAGGGAGAACAGGTTCGTGTCAGCGGTAAAAGTAAAGATGATTTACAAGATGTAATCGGACTTTTAAGAAAAAATGAAGATAAATATGACATACCTCTACAGTTTACAAACTATAGATAGAGGAAATAACATTATGAATTCGGAAGCCGCTGCTGAAGACAGATAAGGTACAAGCTATGATTAATATTGAAAACACGATAGACAGAATAAGAGAATTAATTGAAAATGGTGATAATACTCAACTCAGAGAAGAGCTTGAAACTTTTCACTCAGCTGACCTTGCGGATATTTTTCAGGAGTTAAAACCTGAAGAGCGCTTATGCTGTATTACTAATATTAATGAAGAACTTGCTTCAGATGTAATTGAGTACTTGCCTGCCCAATTGCAAGTAGAAATACTTGGTGATATTGATGAAAATTTGGCATCAAGACTTGTATCAAAACTTCCGCACGATGAAGCTGCAGATGTTTTAGGAAACATGGAAGAAGATGATACGGAAGCTTTTTTGGAAAGTTTACCGCAAAAGTTTTCTTCTGAAGTCCAAGAATTGTTAACCTACAACGAAGATACAGCAGGTGGTATCATGAACCCTCTGGTTTTAACGGTTTATGATAACATGACTGTTCAGGAAGCATTAGACACTATTCGTATTAAAGCCGAAAAAGATAACATGGAACTTTATTACGCATATGTTGTTGATAAAAATCTGCATCTGGTCGGAGTTTTATCATTGAGGACACTTATGACAACTCCTGTTAACATGAACGTATCGGACATAATGAAAAGCGATATAGTTAAAATCCATGTTGATGATTATCAGGATTATATTGCAGATGTGTTTATGAAATACCAGTTCAATGCGCTTCCCGTTGTCGACTTATACAACCACCTTAAGGGAGTTGTAACTTGGGATGATGTTCAGGATATCGTAGAAGAAGAGACCACTGATGAAATCTTGCAGTCTTCAGGTATTGTTACCGATTTAGGCGATGATGATGACGATGTCTTAACAGGAAGCATAGGTCACGCAATTCGTGCTCGCATCCCTTGGCTTTTAATAACGCTTATCGGTGAATTTATAGCAGTTACAATAACTAATAGATATGATAAAACATTTACGGCGCTTCCTATAGTAGCAGCCTTTATGCCATTGTTGGCAGGTCTTGGCGGAAACATTGGGACACAAAGTATAACACTAATGGTTCGCGGTATGTCAACAGGACAAATAACACTGAGTTCCGGATGGCATTATTTAATAAGAGAAACTATAACAGGATTAAGTATCGGTGCTATATTCGGATTATTGGTAATGTTAGTAACATGGGGATGGAAAGGTCATGTGCAGCTTGGAATTGTTGTCGGAATTGCAATGTCACTTAACATGACAATTGCTACTATGATTGGAACATGTACTCCTTTAATACTTAAAAAATTAAATATTGATCCAGCTGTAGCTTCAGGTCCCGTAATTGCAACAACAATTGATGTAATCGGTCTTGCCGTATACCTTACACTCGTTACCTGGTACTTGATAGCTGTATAATTTTATTTTCCGATATAAGACTTTTAATACCAGTAATTTTAATATATAATAAACTCAAATAAAGCAGCCGGATAATCGCGCCAATTTGGTGAGGAAAGTCCGTGCATCCAAGGACAGACCGCCGGAGAAACTCCGGACTGCGTGAGCAGGTGGATCGGACCACAGAAAGGGGATGTTAGTGTCCCAAAAAACTGCCGATGGAATAATGTAGGTTGAACAATATTCAACAACACTCACAGGCGATGGTGCAAAGGTGAGGTAAGAGCTCACCGGCTACTACTGAGAAGTGTAGGCCAGGCAACCCCCGGTCGGATGCAAGATTGAATCAAGCGTTTGAGGTGTCCGCCAAGCTTGGAGTAATCGCTAGAGATTAGGAGTAATCCTAATACAAGACAGATGATTATCAAGGATTCTATCCTGAACAGAACACGGCTTATGAGCTGCTTTATTTTTTTATACAAAAAAACTATTCCCTGACTTTTTACATCAGGGAATAGAATTTTTATACTCTCGCTTTTTTTATGTAACGAACAGCCTCGTCAAAGAATCCCAAATCCACTATCCTTTAACTGCTTGTAACTTAACCTGAATTCCTGATTCAGCGTTAATTGCTACAGCGTTCGATACAGCCATTGCCCGTCGTTTTTTTGCCCCTCTTAATATAAATTCAACTCCGCAAAACATATTATTAGATGGGGTTGTAATCTTTTTTAACATATCCGCTTTCCTTTCTAAATGCATTTTTCTTATCCGTAATATTTATATCGGCATAATTTGAAAAAACTTTAGCATTTTTAGTAATATTGTTACAATTTGTTACATAAATTTTATAATTAGTATTTATGACTGCCCAAGCTAATGTTGTTGAAAATGACTATAATATTTAAACTCTGTATAAAGAAAGGATGAAAATATGGTTATGATACTTATTAGATGGATTTTGTTTGCATTAGCAGTACTTTTTATCGGATGGATGCTTCCCGGAATTTCAATTTCAGGATTTGTAGCGGCATTAATTCTTGTCGTGGTAATCGCATTAATAAATGCATTGTTAAGACCGCTAATATCATTTTTAACAATGCCTATTAACATGCTTACACTAGGTTTATTCGGTTTTATTATTAATGCTTTATTATTTATGCTTGCAGGTTTTCTTGTTCCGGGAGTTGAAGTTTCAAATTTCTGGTGGGCACTTTTAGCATCATTGATACTTTCAATATTAGGAACGGGTATTGATGCTGTTACAAATAAAAATAATAAAGTATAATATCTAATCAAAAAATGTGCTACAAAGATTATATATATTAATACTTATATTTATGTGTAAGTTTCTGCAGGTTTTTACACGACTTTCCTATTTGCTCCCTCTCCTGCAGAGGAGAGGGTTATGGTGAAGTTTTAATAAATCATGGAAAATACTTCATTTTGTGCTAATCTTTAATTATGAAGAAAGCAGTTTTAT
>CAMORE010000060.1 GCA_946623365.1 uncultured Acinetobacter sp. | reverse complement strand
CTTTCCAATTGACCCAATTGTGATTGAACGTCAGCGTTAACTAATACTGAGAATCCGGCTAGCGCCAGACCGATTGTAAATATTAAAAACGGTAAAAACGGCAGTCCTGTTATCGGCGATGTTATCGTAATCAAACCTAAAAACAAGGCTGCAAAAAACAGGGAGTATGGTTTTGCCATAATTTGGTTTGTTAAATCACCGCCTAATGAGGCACTTCCTGCTGAAGCACGAGTCATGACAATACCTGCTGATATTGACATTAAAAGTGACGGTAACTGAGATGCTAATCCATCACCAATGGTTAATACCGTATACTTACTGACAGCATCCGCAATAGGCATCTGATTCATTAAACATCCTATTGTCAAACCTCCGACAATATTAATTATAACAATGATGATACCTGCCATGGTATCACCTTTAACAAACTTCATTGAACCATCCATAGAACCGAATAAACTTGATTCTCTTTGTAAATCTTCACGCCTTTTTACAGCTTCCTCAGGAGAGATTAAACCAGCGTTAAAATCGGCATCAATTGTCATCTGTTTACCCGGCATAGCGTCCAGTGCGAATCTTGCAGAAACTTCCGCAATACGTTCAGCACCTTTTGTAATTACCATAAACTGAACAACCGTAATAATTAGAAAGATTACACCACCAACAACCATGTTTCCGCCGGTAACAAATGTTCCGAATGCATGGACAACTTCTCCCGCATCCCCCTTTGCTAAAATAAGACGGGTTGAAGCAATAGAAAGAACCAGACGGAACATCGTACCAATAAGAATAATAGACGGGAACGCAGCGAGTTCCAAAGGTTTTTGGACATACAACGATATCATCAAAAGCACAATACCCAAAGTTATATTAAGAGAAATAGAAAAATTGATAACCCAATTTGGCATCTCCATAATCAAGATTAAGACCAAAACCATTACGAAGAGTGCCAATGCTATTTCTGATATAGGTTTATTTTGCTGCTGTTCTCCTGCCATTTTTTTGAGTGATTGGGTGATTGAGTGATTAAGTGATTAAGTGATTTATATATTTCTATTTATCAATATTCTATTTCACTTAATAACTTAACCCATTAGTCACTTACTCACATTTTTATTTCCTTTCTTTTTTGGTGCGGTACACCGCACCCTACTGCTGTTATTTTCGCTTCGTCACTTATTCACTCAATCAATTGCTCACCTGCTCACTTTACTAGATTCCCTCTAATGCCTTTTTAATGATTTCCAGTTGAGTGTCAATAGAAGCATCCACAATACCGTTGTTTGTCTGAAAAACACATCCTCCGTACTCAATTGAAGGATCGGCAATTATATTTATTTTAGATTCGATACCATACTCATAAGTAACTGTCGGCAATGAATCTTTTAAGAATGCTACTGCCTGCGGATTAACTCTTATGTTAACTTTAGATTCATTTTTAGAAACATTTTTCAGTACATCCAGAATTATGTCAAGTAAAACCTGAGGATCAGAAGCAAGTTCCTTCTTTATAATTTTTTTTGCAATATCGACACTTATTTCTAAGATATCGGGTGCTACATATTCAAAAACCTCTTTTGGCGCTCCCATAAACTCTTTTAGCTGTCCTTTGAATTCTTCTATATCAACTGCTGCCTTTGCTAATCCTGTTCTATACCCTTCATCGAATGCAGATTTTTTAATATTTTCCGCTTCCTCTTCCGCTCTTGATACAAGATTTCTGTCATCAATACGCCTGTATCCCCTGCGCCTTGTTCCGCGTCTTCTTTCCTGACGCTGTTCAAAATCTATATTTTCAATATTAAATAAATCTATCTCAGGTTCAGGAGGTAAAACAGGTTCTATATTTGTTACATCGGGAAGTTCTTCCTGCTCTTCGTGAGATATAGGAATATTTTCTTGACTATAATCAGAAACTACGGGAGGTTCTTCATTCACAGCAGAAAGTTCAGACTCATGCACAGCCTGCTCTTCTTTTCTTTCCTCCCACTGTTTAATTTTGTTCTTTTTAATAATCATGATTTATTAATTATTATATACTATCCTGAATATATTGCGCAACAATACCGGCAATTTTTAACGGTAATCCTGAATATTCGCCGTCATACGCTTGTGCAATAAATCTTTTTACTAATGGACGTTCATTTTTAATAACACGTTCAATATTTTCTCTTGTATTAGCCTTATAAAGTCTTAACATATCTCTCATTACATTTTCTTGGGTTAATTTACGTTTTACAGGCAATGAATCTTTCATTTCTTTCAAACAATTAATAAGCAAATCTCCATCTATCTGAGATTCTAAATTTACCATATTCATATAATGAGAAATAAGTTTAACATCATTATCTTCAAATTTATTCAAAATTGTATTAACTTTATCTCTGGATAATATTTTTAATACCATTGATAAAGACATAAGCTTCATTTGACGCTCAGTAATACAACCGGCAGTAGCTTCCATTTCTCTTTCAAGCTTACGCTGCTTTCTGGCTGCTTCTCTTCGTTTTTGCGCTTCTTTGCGTTTATTATCAGCTTCTTCCATAGGTGCTTCTTGCTGCTTAATTTGTTCTTCCGCAGCTTGTTTTGCCATTGCATCTATATTGGATTGACTTTCAGCCTGTTCTTTCGTTTCTTCGTCAATAACACCTTTTTTTTCAAGTTCTTCAATACATTTTTTGTAAACCTTTACAACGTGGTGTTCTACAGCTTGCAATAACTGTTCTTGAGGAATATTTCTTATTACAGCCTGCTTTGCAACTTCAAAAATAGTAAATGCAATTTTCTGCATAATACTATCCCAGTACATTTGAGCAATACCGGATTTAATTAAGTCTATTGATTTATGGAAAGACCATTCTGCAATAATTTGAGTAATAAATATAGCTTGTTCGGCAGTTAAATTTAAGCTTTCGTCGTTATACAAAGCTTCGCCGGCAAGCATTGTGAAATTGCCCAGTGTATTTACAATGTAATCTTTTTCATGCTGCTGCATGTCTTGCGGAACAAGCTGTTTTGCTTGTTCGGACATAGATGTTGCAAATTCTTTATAATCAAAACCTTCGATTGCCATTGTTGTCAGGGTGATTGAGTGATTAAGTGATTGAGTGATTAAGTGAAATTATAATTCACTTATTCACTTGTTCACCTGCTCACCTGTTCACTTGTTTATCCTTTCTTGTTATTTAATTACTTATCTTCAAATAATCCAACCCTTACCCTTCAATCCAACTTCTGATTCTTTCACCGGTTTCTGCTTCATCTGCACCGTCAAATTCACGTTTTAATTCTCTTAGCGCTTCTCTGATTTCTGCTGCTGAAGTCGGAATGACAGTAGGTTTATTTTGTTGTTCTATTAAACCTTGTTGTAATTGATTTTGTTTTTGAATTAAGTTTGCTGCATTTACACTTAAATCCTTAATTTGTTTTTCTTGAACTTCGTTTTGTTCTCTGAGTCTTATTAATTCATCCTCTTGAGCTTGTTTTGCAGCTTTTACTTTTTGAGTCAAAATGTTATGACCGAATAATAGCCCGATGAATAGAAGTGCTATAGCTAACCACCATGGATTTCCATGACTTGCCTTGATTGGTGATTTAACGGTTTTGTCTGCTGCCATAAACGGGTCAAGAGAATCTGCAAATGCAATTGTTACATTATTCGGATCAGCTTTTGGACTTGCTGCATGTGCAATTAATTCCTTTAGTTCTTCAAGTGTTAACTCAACCGGTAAAGCATCTTTTTCTAAAGTTACCGCTATAGAAATTTCTTCAATTGTCCCCGGTGACATATATTCATTAGTTTGAGTTTTTGTAACACCGTATTGAGTTTCTCTTGCAGTTCTTTGATAGCTTCTGTTTTGAGAAGAATCCGAACTGCCTGCGGGTAGGCCGTTTGGCAAATATACGCTTACTGCATTTGTATTTTTGTTACTATCGGTAGTTTGATCACCCAATCCTTCTGAGAAGGTTTGTTCATTAACCGCAGCTCTCTGATTAGGGTCGTATGAGATTGTAAATTTCTCAACCGGAGCTTGCTTTAAAAATGTGGATACGGTTGCTACGTATTTGCCTGAGCCAATTAATCTGTTCAATTGAGCTTGGACTTTTTCTTGCATATATTTATCGTTTTGTTCAAGCCTTTCAAGCATTTCAGACTGTGCATCAATTAAGCTGTTATATACATGTCCGTTTGTATCAGTTATTGATATATTTGCGGCAGTTAAACCGGAAACGCTTCCCAATAGTAAATTAGAAACCGCTTTAACGGTGCTCATTCCAACTGTTTGACCGGTAGCAACAGATAATTGCACAGTTGCAGTAACCGGTTTCTGATTTTGAGAAAACATTGACTGCTCAGGAATAGATATAAATACAGAAGCATCCTGTATTCCGTCAATTCTCTTTATTAATCTTGCAAGTTCTCCATTCATAGCTCTTACAAGACGAATCTTTTTATCTTCTTTTGTTGATGTAAAATCACCTTTATCAAAAATTTCTAAACCTACATTCTGGTCATAAAGCCCGCTTTCTACTATTACCATAATCGCTGTATCACGTTCTTTTATGGTACAAGAATTTTTCTTGGAAATAGAACAACCTTTTTTGCTGAGTCTTAATACGGATTTTGTACCGTCTACCATTCTTGTTGCGCTAATACCATGCTTTGTAAGCAAAGCTTGTATCTCCAGTGCTTTACCTAAATTGTCAGTTGTAAGTAAATCAATATCTTCCTGTATCTTCTCTTCATCGGCAGGTTTAGGAGCATCTTTAGACTTGCTCATATTTATGGAACCAAATATTATTACTACAATCAGTGCTAATGATACGGCACCAATTATACCGAATAATATCATTTTATTTTCCAATAATTGTTTTAACTGTTCCATAATCCTACCCTTTAAATATTATACACTTTTATCCTAATTATGAGAAGTCTAAATCTGAATTTGCATAATTTTATCATACGCTTGGATGACTTTTCCGACTGCAGTTGTTGCAATGTTAACTGTTAGTTCTGCTTTTGACATTGCAACCATAACATCGTGTATATCTACATTTTGAGAGCCGGTCATAACATCCTTCATTAAGTTATCCGGTGCATTCATCGACTCATTCATACCCTCAACCAGACCTGACATTACACTTTTAAAATCACCGGTTGACGGTTCTTCTACTCGATTCATTCTGGCAGAAGGAATTTCTCCCAAAGAATCAAGCTTTGTATGTTGAATCCTCGCTTCTAAATCATAATTTGGTGTAAATCCGTTAATCATTTTTGTCCTTTCTTTTCTATGAGTGAGCGGGTGAACAGGTGATTGAGTGATGTCATAATTTTCTGTTCTCTGTTTCACTTGCTAACTTATTTACTTTGTTTATCGGATAATTTATCCTAACTTTTTACGGTTTGAGAAAAAAATCCTCTTTTTGTACTAGGTTTTTAATAATAATTAAAGAAATGTCAACTCTGACCGATTATTTTTATATGAATTTACACGAAGAATGTTTACTTAAATATTTAATTAACCCCCTTGAATTGTTTTACACAACAGAATTGCTTAAAAACAACAATGAAATGCTGTGCGGGAAATATGAAAAATTGCAAGAAATTGCAAAACAAAACAGTGTCAAGTATAATATAGTATAATAAATGCTATATTAAATAGTGATTGCAGTTAATTGTAAGTCAGCTTTATTAAGCTGATATATCTATGTGGAGAGTTTATGAAAAATTTTACTAAAACAAAATTATTTATTTTTGGTACTTATATATTGTTGGTACTGACATCAATCCTTATCGGATACGTTTTGTTGCAAAGCAGTAATACATTTAAAAATGTTTTCAAAGCATTTTTTGAAGTAGCTGAAAACAGAACATTTGATTACAGACAAACACTAAAAGTAACACATAAACATCCGATTCCTAACAGTGATATAGTTGTTCTTGCAATTGATGATGCAAGCGTTGAATACCTTTGGGATAAATACGGAGAATGGCCGGTTCCGAGAAATGTATATGCTGATGCGGTCAATTATATCGAACAACAAAAACCACAAGCAATAGTATTCGATTTAATGTTTTTAAAATCTATCAAATCTGCTCAGGATGCTGACAATTATTTTATAGAAACAATGAACAAGTATAATAATATCTATACAGGGCTAAATTTTGATAATCAGCCGTACGATGTCAGAAAACCTGCAGATTTACCGGATAGAATCAAGCTTAAAGTTGATAACGCTTCCGGTATTAATTTAGAAACAAAGTCTAAAGGATATACCAATTGCCGTTTAATAATGTCAGGACTTTTAAACGGAAATGTAGAAATAGGACTAACAAACGTTATAAGAAGCAGTGACGGAATTATAAGAACAATTTCTCCGATTCTTTTATATAAAGGTGATGCTTATCCATACCTGGCTTTTAAAACAGGCAGTGATATTTTAAAAATGAAAAAAGACAACTCGTTTACGATTGATAAAGCCGGAAACATAAAAATAGCACAGACTCAAATACCTCTGAATAAAGATGGAGAAGCTATTTTAAACTGGTATGGCGAAAAGGAAACCCATACAAATGTTCCTTTCTACAAAGTGATTAAAGAGATAGAGAATTCTGAGATTAATAAATTTGACTTTAAAGATAAAATTGTTCTTGTTGGAGTTACAGCTCAAGCAATGCACGATACAAAAAGTGTTCCGATTCAAAATGAGGTATACCCCGGAGTTGAAGTACATGCAACATTTTTAAACAACATGTTTGATAATAACTTTATTAAAAAAACAAATACAATCTCTGACATAGCAATTATTCTTGCTGTTATTGCAATTGTTGGAGGCATTGCAATGTTTTCAACATCTACATTGTTTGCATCGCTCTCAACTATATTATTTATGTTTGCGTACTTATTTGTATCATACTATGTAATGGAATTGTTTAATTTATGGATTCCTGTTGTAATACCGGTTCTGGCAATCGGTATTGCGTTTACATTGTCTTTAATTGCAAAATATCTGATGAAATCAAGAGATTTTGAATATCAATATAAACTTGCAACTATTGACGGTTTAACAGAATTATATAATCACAGATATTTTCAGGATACTTTAAGAAAACAAATGGATATTGCCAGAAGATATAATCAATCCGTATCATTAATAATTTGCGATATTGATTTCTTTAAAAAATTCAATGATACCTATGGACATCAAACAGGCGATGCCGTTTTAAGACAAGTTGCACAAACCTTAAAAAATAATTCAAGAACAACTGATTTTGTATGCAGATATGGTGGAGAAGAAATGAGCATAATTCTTCCTAATACAGGTGTTGAAGAAGCAATGATGCTCGCAAACAGAATATGTACAGCTGTATCAGAAAAACCTTTCCACTTAACTCCTGTCGACAGCACAAATATTACAATAAGCCTTGGGGTTTCTACATTCCCTGAAAATGCACAAACTCCTCAAGACTTGATAGAATGGGCAGATAAAGGCCTATATTATGCTAAAGAGCATGGAAGAAATCAAGTCGGACGTTATTAAAATTATCAATGCTATACTAAAAAATATCAGAACTAACCTGATCTTTGGTCATGCCCAGCTGTTTTAATATGGTAATTCTTCTTGAATTTATATCCTGATTACGAGCATTATTTAGTCTTTGATAGTTTATTATCTTGTTTATATCATTTATCAACAGATAGTTTAGAATACTGCGAATTTCATTTTCCTTATAAATCAATATTAAATCATGTATAAAATCAAAATTTTTACTACCGGCTTCATACATATCTACCAGTAAATCAGGAGTCTTTAGAGTTACATAATCTACTCCTATATTCTTAATAATTTTAGCCAAAATTGCAACATCCTTGCACTTTGCTGCACTTTTTATAATGTAATCATTTTTTCGTTTTATAAAACTGACAATATTTTCTATTCCCTCATTTTTTAGAGCCTTAAACAATTTAAACGCATTAATCTGCTCTTCTTTTATATGTGCAGATGTAATTGTCAACATATATTCAATCTCATCATATGTGAACAATTTGTTATTATATTGTCCAAAATGCAATAAATCATCAAGAATAGATTTTTTATTTATTATACTTGTATCATATTTTGTATATAGATCTGTTAAATGTTTTATTTCTTCTGTTGAAAATCTTTGTTTACCATTTATTGTTTGAAGCTTCAAATCTGCAAGAAGTGAATTATATACATTTACAGGTAAAACTTGAACTGTATCATATGATACTTTTTCCGAAACTTTATCCATTATTTCGGAAACTGATAATGTTTCATCTTTATCAATTATGTTTAAAATTTGATATTTGTATTTAGAACAAAATGATATAAATTTCCTTGCTAAATCTATAGAATACTTAATTGATAAACAACCGTCCTGATTTCTATGCGTTATCACGTCCAAAAAATCCGAGTTGTCTATTGAGTGTCTTATTATAGCAAGAACTTCTCTTTCTGTATAAACATAATGATTATCTTCTTTTGTATTTAATAATTCTACAATTTTTCTAAAATGTGATCTTACAAAATTTTCATATTTTAAAAATGCTTGTGGATTTTCTATATTTTTGCCATATGAGCTTAGCATATAAAACATATCCTGAGAAAAATTTAATGTTTTTGGAACTCGATTATAAGTATCTGAATTATCATTGCTTTTAGGTTTATTTAATATTTTTTGATTATAAATTTTTTCTTCAAAACTTTTAGAACTAGATTCTTTTATTTCCTGTGCCTGCAAACTATTCAATAAAAAATCATCTTTGGTGACACGCACAGTTTCGCAAAAACTTATATTGGCTATATCTTCAACCTTTGGCGGATTTTTTATTTTTTGAATATTTTGAATCTCTTTTCTGGGAGTATTTATCGTATACAATTTTCTTTTTTTATCACCTTCAAAATAAAATTCGGTTTTTTTATTTTTAGTACAATCATATACTACTTCTTTTTCCGGATTATTATTATTCAGTGTTGTTATACGATATTCATTCGATTGGAGAGTTTTAACAATCGTTCTTTCGCCATTTGTCCGAACTTCACACATATCAGTAAGAAAACCATGGATATTATATCTGTACAAATCCGAAATATATCCGTTGTAATTTGAAGCCATTCTGCTTCTTTCATAATATCTGTTTATATTTTCATCCCTGTCGTATTCTATTCCGACAACAGTATTTTCATCTATATAGGTTCTGACTTCAATTAGATTTCCGGAATTACTGTGAAAAATAGGATACGTTACAATCTCTTGCAGAATGTTACCGCTTTTATCATTTATTGTAATTACATCATAAATATCTTTATCCGCTTCTGCTTGTCTTTTAATTGTTTTACCATCAGTAGTTGTAATAACAACATTCGTTTCATTTTCTTCTGTTCTTATAATTTGCTTCTTAATGACAGAACCTATTTCTGACGTATCAATTTTTACTCTGTTTTCAAATGCCGTTTGTATATCAGTCGGATTATCAGAAAATTTTATTTTTGCAAGTTCTGATTTATGTTCATGTTCTTTTACTGAACTTAGCTCAACGGTATTTGATGCCATATACATAACTCCACACTAATCACTATTTCTATTATACAATTATTTTTTGAAATATAGAACCCCATGTAAAAGAGAATTAGAAAAATGTAGGTTGGCATTACTATGCCAACAAAAATATTATTGTCGGTTTAGTAAAACCGACCTGCAAACTTGATTATGTTGACATAATCAAGTGCATAATCTATAATGTAAATAAGGACTATTTTATGATATATAAAATTAACAAACTCAAACAAGCAAAAAAAGAAATCGCAGATTTAACAAAAATTCAGCAAAAAGCTCTCAAAGACGATTTTGAAACAATAGAAACAAAGGGATTGGAATTTGTTAAAAGACGTTATCTCCGTGATGGCTTGTTTGAAATCAAAACAAATGACGTCAGAGCGTTATTTAAGTTTCAAGAAGAACAAATCATATTAATAGGACTTGTATACGAAAAACGCTCTGATAAAGCACCCGACTATTACATTAATTTGGCACAAAAGCGCCTAAAGGAGGTCTAAAATGGCTTACGTTTACATAAAAGATGATGAAGGCTTTGTTATAAAAAAGAAAAAGTCAGAAGTATTACCGAATGAAACAATAATTACAAAAGAAGAATATGCAGAATTATCAGGTGATAATTACTATAAAGCTGCTTTTGGACATGGCGGAAAACGCAAAGGTGCAGGTAGAAAGCCAAAAACCGGTGTTGTACTTGAGTTTCAAGTTCGATTATCTGCCAAAGAAAAAGAATTTATTAATTGGGCAAGAAGTCATAATCTAAACTATGACGAACTTATGGAGGGGTAAAAGTAAAAGGGTAAATATAGAAAGTAATCTACACCTCTATATCATCACCAAAGATTTTTTGTATAATTTTTAATAAATCATCTTTGTTATATTGGTTAATGACACCTTTTTCATATGATTCTGAATTGATGTCGTTAATACCATTTCCTTTAACACTGCCACAACCACCTATAGCATTATAAAAAACATAACCTTTTTTATCTTTAGTGGATACTGCAATACCTAAAAGGCTGGGGTTATTTACCCCAATATAACTTACTTGTATATATCTGCCATCTGCCAATTTCGCAGTTATATATGTAAGATCTTCGGAAGGTTTTTCTTTTTCAATTTTGTACCTATATTTACTTGTTGCTACATCTGACAATAACTGATTAGCATTATCAATTCTTTCTTGTTCTTCAGGAGTGTCGGCTTCAATAAAACTCATAGATAAATCATTATCCAATTTACCCTTTTCATCAATCTCTGTTTTATCTCCGCCGCCGACATTTTTAAGCCATTCATTTGCAACATCTTCTATTGCTTGACCTGTTTTTGCAACTTCTCGCTTTAAATATGCAAGAACAGATTTGACCGCACTATTTGTATTAATATAATTATGAATTTCATTACCTTGCTTATGACAAACAAACTTATTCCAGATGCTTGCTTCTATTTTGCCGTCCTCTTTTCCGTCTTGCTTGTCTAAATTAGATACAATTTCTCTTGCGATGTTGTTGATGTTGCTGATATCAGTCATAAAAACTCCTTATCTTTTGGGGGTAAATAATTGTGCTAAATATATGTATTAGTATGAATATTTTAATAAAAATAAAAGTATTACATTTATATTATACAAGCATTGCTTGTATTTTTCAAGCCTTTGTCAAAGCATGGCTATCTTATTATTTAAAAAACAAATTTTTAAAATGTTATTAGAGGTATTTATGCAATTAAAAAAAGAACTTGGAAAAAATATACAAAAATATAGAAAACTCAACAAAATCACACAGGAAAAACTTGCTGAAATGATTGGAGTTGAGATTAACAGCATAAGCTCTATTGAAACAGGAAAATATTTCCCATCACCTGAAAATTTAGTTAAAATATCAAACGCATTAAAAACAAACCTCGCTAATTTATTTTCTTTTAAGGAAAATTGCTCTTGTGAAGATTATATAGAAGAAATTAATAAAAATATTAAATTATTAGCAAATGACAAAATAAAACTTGAAGCTATAAATAATTATATAAAACAATTAATTTAACAAATATTTCAAATTACCTGTTTTTGTCTTTTTGTATAATTTAAGCAGGGTGGGAAATGCAATAATCATTGAATTTTATTATGATTATAAAATAGTTCCCACCAAAAATTTAATGGTGGAAAAGTGCGTAAAATTATTTTAAAACTACCAACTTAAAACATT
>CAMORE010000059.1 GCA_946623365.1 uncultured Acinetobacter sp. | reverse complement strand
CTGCTTAACATAATAAATTAGATATTAATAGATGCAACAAAATATGTTATTTGTTGTTTAACCAAAAATTATATAGGGCAGTAGCACCCTCTGTGACTCTACTGAGGAAAAAGATTCCGGTGAACTGTTTTTCTGAGAAGGCAGAGTTGAGCAGAGGTGTTTATGTATAAAGTTTTTTGACTTTTTAGTCACCCTCTTTGACGTGTTTAAAATATGTATTTTTCTCCACTTGACAATGTAGATATTATCTACGGGCTGCTTTTATTATTGTACGAATGATAAGAATTTTTGTAATACTGCTTTTACATCTATATGAATTTTAAACATATTTGTATCAGTATTATAACCTATTAAAATACCATTATTTTCCGTATTGCCAAAGTCATTTACTTCATCAAAATCTTCGTCGTTGTCTGATTTAATCATTGGTGCATGTTCGTTTACTTCAATATATCCAACCGATGCATAACGAAATGTTTTTTCTATATCTCTGGTGGTTATATCTACAATTGCATTAAAATAAAATAAAGTTGCATCATACGCTTTTTTAAGTTTATTGTAATCTGTATAATTATCAGCATTGAAACCTGATAAAATATTATCCAAAATTGATTTTATAGAATTTTTCATTTCAACATTGTTAACGGTACGGTTCACTTCTCCTGCGTATTGAATGGATGTTATATCAAAATTAGTAAACAATTCTTTTTCAGAGTTAAGAATATTATCAACTGTATAATCAATTCCGTTTATATTGATTTTATGATTTGTATCTATTTTCGGCAATTCCTCTCTTGAGTTTAAATCACAAAAGTCGATTTCATGAAAACTTTTTGCAAATTCTTCATACGTTATAGTGAATTCTTCTGATGAATTCCAAGGATTAATTAATGTAATAGTATTTTCTGTCATATTTGATACACCGTAAGCATGCGGACCGACCAATTCTACCAGTTTGCCGTCTATAGTTGTAACAGATTTTGGTGAAGAGCCTGTTGAGGCATTCAGAATTAGTGTAGAATCTTTGTAGAATTTATACATCTCTTCTAGCAATTCTACTCTGTCATATTGTTCACCGCCTGATATAAATGAACTAGATTTTCCGGTAAGAATTCTAAATATGAATGCAGAATGACCGCCATTTTCAACAGTAGACCCATTATCCCAACTTGTATCAGAATATTTCCCATTTTTCAAATCATTTATTAACATTGATACTGCAAGTTCCATAGCCAAAACATCATTATCTCCTTTTGAATATCCGCGGTTTTGTCTTGTTTCTATCATTGTTTCAGCAGAAATGGTATATGAAGCAGCCGGCTTTTTGAATGTTATGGTGATGCTATTATCATCGTTTTGTTTTATTGCATCTTTTAATATTTGTTTACCGTTTTCATTGTTGGCGATACTGATTAACCCGCCCAATAACCAACAATCACCCATTGAGCCTTGACTGAATGTATCAATTACTCCATCAACACCACAGTAATATTCTCGTTTAACTTCATCAACAGAATTATTCAGAATATCATCTAATACAGATAGCACATCATTTTCAAATAATTTGTTTAACCAATCTTTAGTTAATACCATCGGAGCAGTATTTTCTATACCAAGTTTATTGTTTACAATTTTTAATATACTTTTTACTAAATCTTCTCCGTCATAATCATTCAATATGTAAAATTTAGAATAGATTTCATTTATTTTTTTGGCAAATTGTGAAACTTCCTCAATAGAACTATTAGTTAATTTGTCTAATTCAGTATAAAAATCATGAACATTCAATTCCTCTTTATCACCAAATATTTCTGTAATTACAGGGTTTTTAGGTTCTTCAACTTGAGGTTCAAAATTTGCAATTAATTCTCTTAAAGTATTTACAAATGTCCTTACATTTATTGTTGAACCATATGCAAGATTAGTTTTTAATGCTTCTTTGAGTGCTTTTTTAAGCAGTTCGCTTATATCTTGATCTGTCATATTGTATTCATTTTGTAATACAGGCTTTAACTCATCCATGATTTCTTGCAATGTTGCGACAGCATCGATACCGGCTACGTCTTTATCATATTCTTCTGTATCATATTTATCCAAAATTTTATCAGCAGGTGATTTTTCAGGCTCTTCATTGCCTTCAATTATATTTCTAACAACAGTTACAAATTCTTTTAAGTTTATTGTTGCTAATGTTAAACCTGAGTTTGTATTGTGGAGCGGACATTTTTCAAGAGCTTTTTGAACTATTGATTGTACTTCTTCTTTTGTATAATTATATTCGTCGCTCATTAAAACAGCTCCCAAATCGTCTAAAAACGGTATAAGCTTCTCTACGGTAACTTCTTTATCGTTTTCATCAGTTTGGTATTTGTCCCAAAGTTTTTCAAGACCTGTTCTTGTATCTACAGGTTCTTCAATTTCTTCAAAGCTTACTGTTTCAGAATTAAATCTGTAATTTTTGCCGTCTTTTGTATAAATTCCATCTGTTTCAGTGAATCTAAAACCTTGAGTATAGGCTTGAATTTCTTCGTATCCTTCTAATCCTTCTGCTTCACCTCCGTCATCACTTAAATAATATATTTCGGGTAATTCTACCATTTCTTGTGTAGCATCATTCCATACATAATGTCTTTGTTGAGTGTAGTTACCCGCAGGCATATTCGGGCTATGCTGCTCACAATACACTCCCCTGCAATATGTTTCTCTTAAGCCCATTTCTTTGATTGCCTTTTGAAGAGCTTCCCAATTATTAACATCATCTTCCTTTAAAGAAGTTTCATAATGAAAGGGATCTTTTGTTTCTTCTGTCTCAGCATCGTTGGAGACCGAAGCAAATTCTTTTTTGTATTCAGCATCAAGCCACTTCTCAAAACGTAATTGTTTTGTTGAATCAATAACTTTTTTCCCTATAAATTTGGTTTTTTCAACAACAACTTCTTTTATCTCTTCTTTTACTTCTTCTTTAATTTTTGAAAAATCAATTTCTTCTAATTTTTGTAATTTTGTTTTTCGTAAGCTAAAAAAATTCGCAGACATGGTACTCTTCCTCAATTCTTGTATTAGTGACTATTACATATTTTGACAAGTAAGGTTTGTTTTTAAATAAAAAACACCTTAAAAGTCTTTTTTTGTATTCTCAGTTCCTCGTATCCCTATAACAAGATAAAGTAATTTTTTACTTTAAAATTGCTATTAAATTTACAAAACTTTACAAAAATAAAAAAGAAAGAGTTTTATAATAGTTTTTATGAAGAAAATATTTTTATATATTGTTTTGATTTTGCTTGCCTTTTCAATGATTTTACCGTTTTTTATGATGTTTCTTATATCATTAAGCGGGAATGAAAACATTTTTACAGATTATAAAAATATCAATCTTTCATTTTGCGCATATAAAAATGTTTTTCATTCAATTCCTGTCATCAGATATTTTTTAAACAGTTTAATTGTTGCTCTTACTACCACTGTTGGTCAGGTTATAATTTCAGCTCTTGCCGGATATGGATTTGCACGACTCGATTTTAAAGGCAAAGATATTTTGTTTTTTATATTTATTCTTACAATGATGGTACCATCTCAGGTTAACATTGTTCCGTTATTTTATTTAATGAGCAAATTAGGCTGGATAAATACTTATCAGGCACTGATTGTTCCGGCACTATTCGGCGGATTCGGGGTATTTTTTATGCGGCAATATTTTCTGAATTTTTCAAACGATTTGGAAGAAGCTTCCAAATTGGACGGATGCAATATTTTTCAAACTTTTTTCAAAATAGCGCTTCCTTGTGCAATACCTGCTGTTGCAACTTTAAGTATATTTACTTTTGTTTCTTCTTGGAACAGTTTTATGTGGCCTTTAATTGTTACAAACACAGAAAGCATGCGAACTCTTGCCGTCGGATTGACTATATTTAAAAGTACTTTCAGAGAAGTAACCCTCTGGGGAGAACTTATGGCATGTTCTTGTATTTGTTCAATTCCTGTAATTACAGTTTTTATTATAGGTAAAAAATATCTTATAAATAATCCGCTTGACGGAGCCGTAAAAGGTTAGAATGGTAGAAAATATACAGATGAGTTTTACACATAAGCCATTCATATCTTATTAGGGAATTTGCGGACAGAGGTAAGTCATTATAGCGGAGAAACACAGTCAGTACATAAAGAATAAAAGACTGTGTTTTTCTAATACAGAGCAAATGAAAGACTGAATAAAGAATAAGACTTATCAAAAATTATTATATGTAAATTAGTCTATTTGTTGAGTTTTTGCTCGGATGAATGTAAAATATGTATATATTCAAGGAGATTTTATGAAAAAGATTTTTATAATATTTGCTATGTTGTTTATGATGCCTGTTTTTGCAGATACCATGCCATATTACACAAATGCAATTCCAAAAGACGCAATCGGTGTATATCAGACAGGGGAAAGTTTAACCATATATTCTGAACCTGATACAGCATCAAATATAATAAGAAGTTTTGATTTTTTATATAACAAAGAAAGTATGCAGGAAGGTATTTTTGCGGTTTTATTAAACGAGAAAAAACTCGGATTAATTTATGTTACAGACATTGGTGATGAAAATTGGGTTGAAGTTTTATATGATAAACGAACCGGTGCAAAGGGTTGGGTTCAGACGGAAGATAGATTTCAGTTTCTTCCATGGATAAATTTTTACAATATGTACGGAAGAAAATATGGTCTTAGGGTTTTAAAAGATGCACCGGATGAAGTTGACGTATTGCATGCAAAAGCTGAGGATTTGTCACAAAATGTAGCAAAAATAAATTATGCAAAGCAGATAAAATTAACCAAAGTATCCGGCAATTGGGCGCTTGTCTCGGTCTTTGATCTAGATAGAATTCCCAAAATGGGATATATAAAATGGAGAGGCAACAACGGTATCATTTACGCATTCCCAAATATAAAATAACAAATTATAAAATATTAACCTCCATAACTGTTTTTCCCTTTAGAATTGCTCTATAGGACTACCTTTTTCGGCAATGTTTTAGATTAGAAAAAAACGCATAATGTTTGAGTTAGTAATTATGGGTTGAAAACCCGAAAAATAAAAATTTTCTTGAATTTTAATTCAAGAAAAAGGAGGTCTAAATGACAATTAGAAAACTTACTGTGGCAGCTGCAATTGCCGTTGGTATAGCAACGTGTTCATTTAATACGGCAAATGCGGCATGCCCTTGCGAACAACGTCCTATTGTTACGCAAACACCTTGTGCATGTGAGGACTTACCTGTAGTGACAGGTAATGCATGTCCTTGTGAAAAGGCTCCTGAGCCGACTTGCGGATGCAATGAAACTCCACAGTGTGAACCGGATCCGACACCATCTTGTGCTCTGTGCCCGACAACAAAAAAACTGTCCAGAGATGATATGCGTCAAGTATATTCTTATCCTAACGCAATTTATGGCACAAATAATTTCGTAGGAACATCACGTGATTCTATTTACTCTGCAGAAGGTTACGGTATAAACGGATCTGCAATTACAAGAGGAAATGGTCTTAATGCTATGACAATGGGTACAACTGTTGCATCTGACGGTTCTGTTACCGGTGCTGCTTCGAACATTCCTTGTTTGAATGATTTGCCAAGCCATACCGGTGCCCCTATTGTAAGAGATGAAAACAATATGGACGGGGCAGGCTGCCCTATTCAAATGCATACGGCAAACTCTATTCAAGCAATCAAAAAGACTTTATCTCCTTTTGATTTAAGACCGTTTGCTAATCTTCAGGGAATGACCGGTGCTGCAGCCGGAATGTCACAAATGTTTCCGGATGTACCATCAAGCCACTGGGCAGCATGTGAAATTGACAAACTTGCAATGAATGATGTTGTTGTAGGCTACCCTGACAGACTTTATAAACCATACAGAAACATTTCGCGTGCAGAATTTGCTACAATGTTAGTTAAAGGCTTCAATAAAGATATGTACTTAGGTCAAAATGAGAAGTTATTCTCTGATGTTCCGACAAACCATTGGGCAAGTTCAGCAATTACTGTTGCCGTACGTAATGACTTACTTAAAGGTTATCCAAGCGGTAAATTCTTACCTAATAACAACGTAACAAGAGTTGAAGCTTTATGCGCAATGTCTAAAGCAATTCCATGTGCCGAATTAGACAAATGTAAAGCTCAAGAAATTTTATCCCGTTATTCTGACGGAAGCCAAGTTCCTGATTGGGCTATAATTCCTATTGCCAAAGCTTTAGATAAAGGTGCTCTGGAAAATTCCCCAAATCCTAAGAGAATTAATCCGTTTGCAGAAGCAACAAGAGCGGATATAGCAGCTATGTTGCAGAATGTTCGCGTTGCTGCAGGATTAGATAAAAACCCTGTTACCGCAAATAACGACTGTCCTACTTGTCCTGTAGATAAAAAAGCATTTATAGAAGACGAACAGCTTGTTCAAATTCCTACATTGAAGCTTAAATTTAAAGACCAGGTCAGTGCAAAATCATCTCACGTTGGTCAAAGATTTGCAGCAAAAACAATGGAAGACGTAACTATAAACGGTCAATTATATCCGGTAGGTTCAAACGTATACGGTAAAGTCGTAGAGGTAGTAAGACCTTCAGGATGTCAAAAGGGTGCATTAAAACTTGCATTCCAAGAAATTGAACACTGCGGTCACAGAGCAACATTACCTAAACAAATATTGAATGCTGATATAAGTAAATCAAATACGCCAAATATAGTATCAAGAATTGTAACCGCACCGCTTACTTGGTCAGGTCAAATGCTTGGTATTGTCGGTAGAACAACCGGCGGTATGATATCAAGCTTAGGTAACGGTTTGGAAAATATCGCATCAGGTACAGGTATTGCTCTTGGTGAAACCTTCCAAGGTCAGTTCATGGGTGCGGCTAGAAGTGTCGGCGACGTAATTTATGATACTGTAAAAACTCCGGTTGACTTTGCTCGTACGGCAGTTTCCGGAACAATCGGTTTAGCTCAGGCTACAGGTGATGAAATCGGTTATTTAGTTGATGCTAAAGGTCAAAAAATATCTTCTATTAACCCTCGTGAACACGTAACAATTGCATTCGGCTGTAACGGAAATAAATACTAATTACTTCAAAAAGAATAATATAAAACCAAACAGCAATTAGTATAATACATAGTTTCAAAACCGAAAGTGAAGGCAGAGCTTGCTCTGTCTTCACTTATATTGTACAATTATTGCATTGTAAAACATAACAAAATGTAACAAAAAAAGAAAATTGATAAATTCAATGTTACAATTCTTAATAATTCGGAACAAAAAAGGCAATTTCTAAAAAGATAAATACTTTATATATACATAAGAGATATTTAACATAAGAGAGAGAAAAAATTATGACAGAAAACAAAAACAGATTTACAGTAATTAGTAACGAAAAGGCACTGGAAGATAACTATAAAAAAGAACGCGTACGATCTTATCAAACAAATCCTTTGAAGATGCAAGGACAATCTTTAAAAGAGCAGTTTATGAGATTTACAAACGAAGAAGCCGGTCGAAGATTTACTGTCGAGGACCTGCTTAGAGGGTGCTAATCGCCCAAATAAGTAAATATAACTTAAGTATTCAACCAATAAAAGTCGTATTTACCCCCCCCAAAAAAAACGTAAATTGACTTATGTGTTCAACAGACAAAAGTCACATTTACCCCCAAGCGGAAAAAGAGAAAAGGCGTGAATGAATAAAACTCATTTACGGAGACGAAAAGAAAAGGTTCTTAACGGATAACAGGAAGTTATCCGTTTTTAGTATATAAACTGACTAAAAGTTATTCTGCGACCCTTATCAAACTGTTAACAGTACAATTATCAAGCTCGTTTACTACTTCTTTTATGAGCTTTTCCTTACATTTTTCTGTAATAACAACAATATCTGCAGTGTTATTTTCAGAAACTTCTTTCTGTAATATACTTGCCAGACTAATGTTTTTATTTGCGCAAATTGTACCGATTTTTGCGATAATACCGATGGCATTAGGCGCTGTAATAGAGATATAATATTTATTATAGGTATCATCGATATTAATAGGATTAGCGTTATGTTCGTGGTGGCACCTCATCATCGGTAACATATAATCTGTAGTTCCGAATTCAGCTTGTATTGCAAGGATATCACCAACAACAGAACTTGCGGTCGGGAATTCTCCTGCTCCGGGGCCGGATAAAACAATATCACCAATAGGATGACCGCTTATAGCAACGGCATTTGTAACGTAATTTATATGAGCAAGCGTCATATTATCGGATACTAACATCGGATGAACTCTTACATCTGCGTTACCATCCTTATCAATAGAAGCATTAGCAATAAGTTTGATTTTGTAACCAAATTCATTTGCTTGAGCCATGTCTTCTTTTCTTATTTTGGTGATTCCTTCTCTGTATACATTTTCTAATTTAACTCGTTTTTTGAAAGCAAGAGTTGCCAGAGTTGTTATTTTATAAGCTGCATCATATCCTTCAACATCACCGGTCGGGTCTGTTTCTGCATATCCGAGTTCTTGAGCTTCTTTTAAAACATCCTCATACGAAGCACCATCAGCATCCATCTTTGTTAGGATATAGTTTGTTGTACCATTTAAAATTGCTTGAATCTTATTAATATTATTTCCTGCAAGTATTGTTTTTATTGGCATTATTATAGGAATACCGCCTGCAATCGCAGCTTCATACAGGCAGACTTTATTATACTCTTCAGCTAAATTAAAAAGTTCTTCTCCTTTTTTAGCAAGGAGTTCCTTGTTTGCGGTAACAATATGCTTTCCATTTTTTATCGCACAAGATATATATTCCCAAGCCGGATTCACACCTCCAATCAATTCGACAAGGACATCAATAGATGAATCGTTAACTATTTCATACGGATCGTCCGTAATTAATCCTTCCGGCGTTTGAATAGGTCGAGGCTTATTTATGTTTTTTACTGCAATTTTTACAATTTCAATATCTTTAAAATTCTGCAGAGTTTTATAAACACCTACACCTACAGTTCCAAAACCGATAATACCTATTCTCAATTTCCCCATATAAACCTCTATTCTTTCTTATATCATTATACACAATTTATTATAAACTGTAACTATTAATAGATTCAACAAACAGCATATTTTGTTGCATTTATGTAACTAATTGTTTGACATGTACAATTGCGAGGACGATTAGCGAAGGAATCCAACTTTTTATAAAATATATGATGTAAACAATTGTAAAAAAATAGACATAATATGTGTAATTATTATACAGTTATTCTATAATATTTCTATATGAAGGAGATATGTGATACGTATTAAAAGGGAGAGTTCATGTCAATTATATATATTGGCATATATGAAAGGTTAGGGAATGGCACTTACTGTTACAACAAATTTAGCATCGCTGATTGTTCAAAATAATTTAAATGAAGCTACAACATCATTAAATACTGCAATAGAAAGAATGACAACAGGTTATAAAATTAACCATTCAAGAGATAATGCCGCAGGATATTCTATTGCTGAAGCGTGGAAAACAAAACTCGGGTCACTTGATGTCGCATCGCAAAATGCGGCGATGGGACTTGATTTACTTCAAACTGCCGAAGAGAATTATTCATTAATAAATGCTCATCTTCAGCGTATGCGTGATCTTACGGAACAAGCTGCAAACGGAACGTACGGAACGGATTCATTAGCGGCTTTAAAAGCAGAAATGAAAGCCAGAGCAGAAGAAATAGCAAGAATTGCTCAAAATGCTGAATATAATGATATAAAGTTTATGACTAGCGGGCAGGCTGCAATTAATCTTCAAGTAGGTATAAAAAGTGCGAATGGGCAAATAACACTGGCTGCGACACTTTTTGGGGATACAACATTAAAAACGATTTCAGGATATACAGAAGCTAGTGATGACGCTTTTCTTACCGCTTGTACTGCAACAGCTACAGCAGCAGCCCATTTAGAAAAATTTGATAATGCGATTAAAACGATATCTACTCGTATAACAAATATAGGTGCTGCACAAAACAAAGTTGAATCTGCTATGGATGCTCTGACAACGCAAACACAAAACATAACATCTTCTTTGTCTACTTTGCGGGATACTGATGTTTCAAAAGAATCTTCTGCATATATTCAAGCTCAAATACTGCAGCAGGCATCCGCAACTCTTCTTTCCACTGCAAATCAAGCTCCGAGTATTGCATTAAGCTTATTGTAAGAAGAATTTAACATTTTTTAAATTTAAATTGTTGTTGATTGGGATATGTACTTATATATGAGATTGAAGAGATTCAATCTCTTTTTATTGTTATCATATAGTATAATTTGATATGTATGTAACTTTTGGTTATAATTAAAGTATGAAAAGGTTTATGATATTAGCGTTTTTACTTATAGCAGGTACAGCTTGTTATGCGGATAGTCATGGATTATCAGAACAAGCAACAGCGTTTTATAGTGATAATAATTATGTAAAAACAATGGATTTGTTGCTGCAAATAAATGAAACAAACAGGACTGCTCAAGATTGGCTCCTATTAGGCAATGTTTTAGCGGATAATAATAAGCCAGAAGACGCTGTTTACATGTATCAAAAAGCAATTGCAGCCGATAAAAAATGCTATAAAGCTTATTATAATTTAGGAAATTATTATTTTGAAAAAGGCAGATATAATTTAGCAGAAGAAAATTATATTAAAGCTTCAAAAATTAAAGAAGATAATCCGTATATTTTTTACAATCTGGGTTGTACTTATTTGAAGCAGAATAATTTATCTAAAGCAAGAGCAAATTTTAATAAAGCAATAATGTATAATTCAAATATCCCCGAATTTCACTATAATTTGGCATATGTATATAAACTATTGGAAAAAGAGAAATTAGCAAAAACATATATTGATAATTACAATAAATTAACACAAGAGTTTTAATTATACTATTGTAAAACGGTTCTCTTTAGAAAAATGTTCGATGCGAAGTTCGTTGATTCTTTCTCTTGCAAAAACAGCATCCTCGGAAAATTGTTTTAATTCTAAGAACTTTTTGTAATATCTTATAGCATCTTTATATTTTGCCATTTTGTCAAAACTCATGGCAATGCCTAAGTAGGCTTTATAATAGTCAGGATTCTTTTTAATTAACTGAAAGAATGTTGCGGATGCTTCCAAGTATTCGCCCATTCCCATAAGCATGGCAGCTTTATTATAATAAGCTTTTAAAAATCCTGGATTCGTTTCAATAAGTTTATTATAAATCATTAATGACAAATCGGTTTCTTCTACTAATTCATGCGCAATAGCAAGTTGAATTTGGGCTTCAAGATTTTCTCTGTTAATAATAATAGATTTTATCAAGTGCGGAATTGCATTTTCAGGATGACCATCAAGAAGATTACATACTCCAAGTTCAAAAAAGTAGTCATCATTAGAGCTATCTATTTCTACAAGTTTTGTTAATGTTTTTATTGCTTTATTATATTCTTTCAGGTATTTATAAGCCATAGCAAGACCGTAGTATGCTTTAATTTCGCTTCTGTCAAGCATAATTGCCTGTAAATATGTTTGAATAGCATCTTTATATAATTTTGCAAATCTTAAGGCATCTGCTTTTACACATAAATTGTAAGAACGTGAATTTTGCGGTAATGTGACTTTAGAAGACACTTTAGCCAAATTATCATTAACTGATACATCAATCTGCATACTTCTCTCCCTACTATATGTTAAACAATTGAGATAAAGTATGTAACGACCAAAGGATTATAATATATAGACCATTTGGTCTAAAAATTTATTTAAAATTATTCTAAAAATTCCGGTAATATTTCATTGCTAAGCATTGTGCCTTGCA
>CAMORE010000058.1 GCA_946623365.1 uncultured Acinetobacter sp. | reverse complement strand
TTATAGAAGATGCTGCCTATGACATTCGTTATTATTCTTCAAACAATTTTACAGGAAATAGAATCAGAGGTTATAACGCTCCGATTGCTTATATGACAAAAGAAGCTGCTAATGCGTTATCTATTGCTGCAAAAAGTTTGAGAGAGCAAGGGTATAGAATTCTGATTTGGGATACGTATAGACCGCAAAAATCAGTGGATAATTTTGTAGAATGGATTAATAATCCAAATGATATCGGAGATAAGTCTTTTTATCCGAATCTGAAGAAATCGGATTTGTTAAAAGGTTGTTATATTATGGAAAAATCGGGTCACTCCAGAGGATCAACGGTAGATTTAACTATTATCAAGAAGGATGGTTCTTTTGTTGATATGGGAGGAACTTTCGATTTGTTCAGCGAAATTTCTCATCCTGATTATAAAAAGCTTTCTAAAGAGCAAAAAAAGAACAGAAAAATCTTACGTGATGCAATGTTGAATGCAGGTTTTACAGGAATTGATTCCGAGTGGTGGCATTTTACTCTTAAGAATGAACCTTATTCCGACACATATTTTAATTTTGATGTTGAATAAAATATCTGAAAGCGCATCGTTTGCATTCGTAACCATGCTTTGTCATATACAGATATAAAGATTCATTTAAAAACGAAAATTACAGAAAATAAATAGTGATACTTTTACTTATTTAAAGTTTAATCGTGATTAATAGTATTAATTTATAAAATCTTAATATCTGCAAACTTTATTATTATTGACATGAAATTTTCAACGTTATACAATTTTAATTAAGGAATTTAGTCACTATTTAGTAAGGAGATACATAAATGCCGAAATTAATGGAAAAAGAAGAAAAGAAAAATTCAAAATCAACAGGATTAGTTGATAATGTAGAAGCACTTAATGCTCTGTTAGACAGAGTAAAAAAAGCTCAGGAAGAGTATTCAACATTCTCTCAAGAAGATGTGGACAGAATTTTTAAAGCAGCTGCAACCGCTGCAGATAAAATGCGTATACCTCTTGCAAGAATGGCTGTAGAAGACACAGGCATGGGAGTTTTGGAAGACAAAATTATCAAAAACCACTTTGCATCCGAATACATTTATAACAAACATAAAAATGCAAAAACTTGCGGAATTATAAGTGAAGATAAAGAAAACGGTATAAAAATAGTTGCAGAACCTCTTGGTATTTTAGCGGGTATTATTCCTACAACAAACCCGACTTCAACTGCTATATTTAAATCATTAATAGCTTTAAAAACAAGAAATGCTATAGTATTTTCACCACACCCGAGAGCAACAAAATCAACAATTGCAGCTGCAAAGGTTGTTCTTGATGCTGCTGTAGAAGCAGGTGCGCCAAAGGATATTATCGGATGGATTGATACACCTTCAATGGAATTGTCAGATGCTTTATTACACCATCCTAATATTAACTGTATTTTAGCAACAGGCGGCCCGGGAATGGTTAAAGCAGCATATTCTTCAGGAAAACCTGCATTAGGAGTAGGCCCTGGAAACGTTTCTGCTGTTATAGATGAAACTGCTGATATTAAAATGGCAGTATCTTCAATTCTTATGTCAAAAACGTTTGATAACGGTATGATTTGTGCTTCAGAACAATCGGTGATTGTAGTTGAAGATGTTTATGAAGAAGTTAAGAAAGAATTTTTATACAGAGGTGCATACCTTGTAAATAAAGATGACGAAAAGAAAATGATAGATCTTCCGTTTATTGATCCGGCAAGAGGGACAGCTCATCCTTCAATAGTCGGTCAGCCTGCTCACAAAATAGCAGAACTTGCAGGTTTTTCAATTCCGGAAGATTCAAAAATTCTCCTTTGTGAAAGAGCTAAGCTGGATTGGAACGACCCGTTCAGCAGAGAAAAATTGTCACCTATTTTAACAATGTACAAAGCTAAAAACTTTGAACAAGCCGCAGATATGGCTTATGAATTAGTATTTAAAGGCGGTGCCGGTCACTCATCTGCTTTATATACAGATGAAAGAAAATCAGACAGAATTAACTACTACGCAGAAAAAATGCCGTCTTGTCGTGTATTAATCAATTCTCCGTCATCCCAAGGCGGTATTGGTGATTTGTTCAATTTCAAGCTTGAACCGTCATTGTCATTAGGATGCGGTTCATGGGGCGGGAACGCTGTTTCCGGAAATATTGGTGTAGAACACTTACTTAACTATAAAACTGTAGCTGAAAGGAGAGAAAATATGTTATGGTTCAAAGTTCCGCCAAAAGTTTACTTCAAGAGAGGCTGCTTAGACCTTGCTCTTAAAGAACTGAAAGGCAAAAAACGTGCATTTATCGTAACAGACCGTTTCTTATTCAATTCAGGTGCTGTTGATAATATTACAGAAGTATTGGATGAAATCGGTATCGATCATCAAGTATTCTTTGATGTAAAACCGGATCCGACACTTGCAACAATTCATCAAGCAATGGAGATTGTAAGACCTTATGAACCTGATGTAATAATTGCATTGGGTGGAGGTTCTCCTATGGATGCAGCAAAGATTGTATGGTTATTATATGAACAACCCGATACAAACTTCTCTGACATTTCAATGAGATTTATGGATATCAGAAAGAGAATTTGTCAGCTTCCTGAGTTAGGAACAAAAGCTACAATGGTTTGTATTCCGACTACATCAGGTACAGGTTCTGAAGTTACTCCGTTTGCAATTATTACTGATGAAAAAACTCATTATAAATATGCAATCGCAGACTATGCATTGACTCCGAATATGGCAATTGTAGACCCGAATTTTGTTGACGGAATGCCGAAGGGATTAACTGCTGCATCAGGAATTGATGCTCTTGTTCACTCTCTTGAAGCCTATGTTTCTTGTATGGCAACAAACTTCACTAATTCAAATGCACTGGAAGCTACTAAATTAGTATTTAAGTATCTTGCTCGTTCATATAATGAAGGTGCAAATGATCCTGTTGCAAGAGAAAAAATGCATTATGCAGCAACAATTGCAGGTATGTCTTTTGCTAATGCGTTTTTGGGTTTATGCCACTCAATGGCTCATAAACTCGGTGCAATGTATAATATTCCGCATGGTGTTGCAAATGCACTTCTTATTCGTCAAATTATTAAATTCAACGCTGTTGATAAACCGACAAAACAAGCAATATTCCCGCAATATAAATATCCGAATGCTAAAACAAAATACGGTCAAGTTGCTGATGAACTAGGTTTGGGCGGTAAAAATGACGACGAAAAAGTTGAATTATTGATTAAGGCAGTAGACGACCTGATGACTGAAATTAACTTACCAAAATCAATAAGAGAATTTGGAGTTAAGGAAGAAGAATTCATGGCAAATCTTGATGTATTGGTAGAAAGAGCATTTGATGACCAATGTACAGGAGCAAACCCGAGATATCCGCTTATGAGTGAAATCAAAAAGCTGTTCTTGGATGCATATGAAGGTATCGTGTAGTATATGTAATTGAAAGTTGAAAATGGAAAGTTGAAAATTAATAAAACAATTTTCCATTTTCCATTTTTCATTTTCAATTTGTATATGAAGGAGAAAGTTTTGGGTATTCCGGAAAAAGTTATAAATCGATTAACTTTGTATCATTTTATACTTGAAGATTTGAGAGAAAATGAAAAATATATCTCAAGTACCGTAATTGCAAATTTACTTAAGATTGATAATTCACAGGTCAGAAAAGACTTAAAATATATAGAAAACGTAAGTAATAATGATATTGGCGGCAAGTGCAGAGTCGGATATGAAGTTAAGGCTTTAAAGAAAGCGATAGAACAAAGTTTAGGTTTTAAAAAAACAAAAGATGTATTTATTGTAGGAGCAGGAAATTTAGGCTCTGCCCTTGCAAAATACGATAGTTTTAAAGATTACGGCTTGAATGTGCTGGCTATGTTTGACAAGGATAAGACAAAAATCGGAACTGTGATTAACGGAAGAGAAGTTTTTGACATATCAAGAGTCGGAAATCTTGCGTCAAGATTAGGTGTTGAAATGGCAATATTAACTGTTCCTCGAGAGTTTGCGCAAGGTACTGCAAATTATCTTGCAGGTGCAGGGTTAAAATATATTTGGAATTTTACAACATGTATTCTTGATGTACCAAAGGATGTAAAAGTTTGGAATGAAAATCTTATAGGTAGTTTTCTCCAATTTACCAATAGCGATAAGGAAGAATAAAATATATGACAACAGAAATTAAAGTATGTATGGGAAGTGCTTGTTTTGCAAAAGGGAATCAGGCAAATTTAGAATATATAAAACAATATATAGAAGATAACAATTTGGACGCAGAAATCACAATAACCGGTTCTTTATGTGAAAATAAATGCTCGGAAGGTCCGAGAATTATTATAGACGATACAGAGTATACAAATGTTACTCCGGAAAAGCTAATGACAATATTAAAATAAATAATTGAAAATGGTTCAATGTATGGAATGGTAATAAGTAGGTATAAAGGTTAGTAAGAGGCAAAGATGGAAAAACAGTATCCGGTTTATACATTAAAAAATGAATGTAATGATTGTTATAAGTGTATTAGAGGATGTCATATAAAAGCAATTAAAATACAATCCGGCAGTGCTTCGGTTATTAATGATAAATGCATTGCTTGCGGACACTGTGTAACAATCTGTCCTGCGGGTGCTAAAAAGGTTAGAAGCGACATTGATATCGCAAAAACCTTACTTCTTACGGGTAAAAAAGTTTATGTTTCTCTTGCGCCGAGCTGGGCAGGTGTTTATAATATTTCAAAAGAGAAGATGATTGCCATACTAAAAAAGCTGGGATTTACCGGTGTATCTGAAACTGCACTTGGCGCACAAGAAGTATCAATACAAACTGCAAAAATGCTTAATAATGCCCAAAAAGGATTGTTTATATCTTCAGCGTGTCCCGTAATTGATGATTATATACGTTTATATAAACCCGAATTTGCAAAAAATATAACACCAATTGCATCTCCCGCTTTAACTCATGCAGCACTTCTTAAGGATATGCTGGGTGATGATATTAAGGTTGTATTTATCGGACCATGTATCGCAAAGAAAAATGAGGCAGACAAGCATCCTGATTTGATATCGGCAGCGCTTACTTTTGATGAATTAAATTATTGGATAAAAGAAGAATTTATTGATATAGAGGATGTTGAAACGGATGAAACTTGTCACTTTGTTCCTGAAAGCTCTTATGAGGGTGCTCTTTATCCGCTTGAAGGTGGAATGAACGAAACAATTAAAATGGTAGGTATTGATAAAAATGATGTAACATTTATTTCCGTAAGTTCATTAGAGAGTTTTGATAAATCTTTGCAAAACATTAATCCTGATAAAATAGAAAATAAGATTTTCTTGGAAGCATTGGGATGTGCTGGCGGTTGTATAAACGGGCCTTGTCTTTCAAGTGAAAAATCAAGAATTCTTGTTACATCTGATATTTATGCAAAGACTCAATACAGGGATAATGTTCCAAAAGAACCGCGCAAAGTCGTGGATATTGAGTATAAGCCAAATCCTGTAGAAAAAGTTGAATATCCTATAGAACAAGTTGTTAAAGCTCTTAAGAAAATCAGTAAGCATACTCAGGAAGATGAATTAAACTGCTCAGGATGCGGTTATGCAAGCTGCAGAGAATTTGTTAATGCTCTAATTGCAGGTAATGCTGAACCTTCAATGTGTGTCTCATACATGAGAAAAATTGCTGTCAGAAAAGCAGCTGCAATGTTGAGATGTATGCCGTCTGCGGTAGTAATTGTTGATTCGGATTTATTGATAGTGGAGGCAAATGATTCTTTTGAACATATGTTCTTGTCTGAAGAAATGTATGAAATTTTTGCATCTCGTCAAGATGGTCTGACAGGAGCCTCTTTAGACAGAATTGTTCCATTCTCGGAACTGTTTAAGTCCGCTCTTGATACAGGAAAAGATATTCATCAGGAACACTATGCAATTGAAGATAAAGTATATGATATAAGTATATTTACTATAGAAGATAATGAATTAATCGGAGCTGTTATATCTGATGTTACAAAATCAGAGTTGGACAGAAGTAAAATTGCACAAAAAGCAAGAGAAGTTATTACTAAAAATATTGCAACAGTACAAGAAATTGCAAGTTTGTTGGGTGAACATATGGTAGAGACCGAATTACTATTGAATTCAATTGCCGAAGGATATGAAGGGGTAAATGACGGGGTAAATATCGGAGCAGCAGGAGGAAATGCCGGAAACGTTTTGAATACAGAGGATAAGAGGTAAGCACAGGTGTTTATTGATATTGCATGTTCACAAAAAAAGAAATATAACCAAAATGCTTACGGGGATTTCTTTGCTTCAAACAGATATCCGAATATGAATAGGGTTGTAGCAGTTCTTTCCGATGGCTTAGGAAGTGGTATAAAAGCAAATATTCTTGCGTGTATGACTTCTACAATGCTTTTAAAATTTATGGAAAACCATGCTGATATTGAAAAGTCTTGCGAAATTATTATGAACTCACTTCCTGTATGCAAGGTTAGAGGAATAAGCTATTCAACTTTTTCCGCAATAGATTGTTATGAAAACGGTAAAGCAAAAATTGTAGAGGAAGGAAATCCCGATTTTATATGGATTAGAAATGGTGAAGTATTAAAACCTGAATGTCAGATAATCCAGTCAAAGGATTTTAAAAATCGCAGGATGAAGGTTTATAATATTAAACTCGAAAAATATGACAGAGTTATTTTTTGTTCTGACGGAGCTACTCAAGTAGCTATGGGAACAAAACAATATCCGCTCGGACTTGAGAGAAGCGGTTTAATAAAAATTATACTTAATAAATTACAGCAGAATCCTGAAATATCGTCAACCGATTTAAGCAATTATTTGGTTCACCAAATAGAACTTATTGCTCCCAACAGAGAGTTGAAGGATGATACTTCGATTTTATCAATATATTGCAGGGATCCGAGAGAATCATTGATTTTTACAGGACCTCCGTTCCATAGTGAAAAAGATAATTACTATGCAAAGACTTTTATGGAATTTAAAGGTAAAAAAGCTATCTCAGGAGGTACAACTGCAAATATTATATCCAGAGAATTGAATATTCCGATATCAACAAATATATCTTTGGGGACAAGTAAACTTCCCGGAATCTCAAAGATGGAAGGGATTGATCTGGTTTGCGAAGGGATTTTAACATTAACTAAGACATTAGAGTATCTCGAGAGCGGAAAACCGGAAGATAACGCAGCAAAAATTCTTATGGATTTTTTACTCGACAGTGACGTGATTAACTTTTTAGTAGGCGCACAGATGAATAAGGCTCATTATGACCCGAATTTGCCTATTGAAATAGAAATAAGGAAAAATATTATAAAACAGATGGCGAAAGTTTTAGAAGAAAAATATTTGAAAAAAGTAAATGTACAGTTTGTATAAAGGAGTTTAGTATGTCAAAAGTAGAAGTAAAAGTATGTTTAGGAACAACATGTTTTGTTATGGGCGGAAGCAACTTGCAGGAATTAAACGACATTATCCCTAAAAAGTACGGAGATAAAGTTGAAATTTCAGGTGCTAATTGTCTTGGGCTATGTTCTATCAACTGGGAATATTCAAAAGCTCCGTATGTAAAGGTAGATGATGAAGTTATATCAGAAGCAACCATAGAAAAAGTTTTGGAAGCTATAGACAAAAAAGTGAGCAAGTAAATTAATATAATAATATGCTTACAATAAGGCAAGTGATACCGAAAAGAAGCAACCAATCATTTTAGCAAAGGAAAACAAAAATGAATAACGCAGGTCAAGCAATACATATAAAAAAAGAAATATTAGTCAGGATAATCAAAGCGTTCTTATCCGATAATTTTGAAGAACAAGCCAGATTAATCCCGTATGCTATGCGTCCGAAGGGTATGGAAGTGCCATATAGGTGCTGTATATATAAAGAAAGGGCTATTATTAAAGACAGAACTATTGCAGGACTGGGTTTTCCGATTGAAGAAGATGATGAGACGGTTTCTCTTGCTACATACGCAAAAAAAGCAATAGAGAGAAAAGAAATCGATGATAAAAATTTAACAGTATTGCAGGCTGCATGCAAAGGGTGTGCAACGAATCGAATATATGTTACAGATTTATGTCAAGGCTGTGTTGCAAGACCGTGCCAAAGTGCTTGCAAATTCGGTGCGGTTTCAATACAAAACGGAAAGTCTGTTATAGATGACTCTAAATGTAAAAAATGTCAAATGTGTGCTAAGGTTTGTCCTTATAAAGCAATTGTAAAAATCACGGTTCCTTGCGAGGATTCTTGTCCTGTCGGCGCAATTAAAAAAGATGAAACAGGCTTTGCAAGTATAGACTACGAGAAATGTATAAATTGCGGAAGATGTATTGCAGCTTGCCCGTTTGGTGCTGTACATGAAAAAAGCCAAATTATTGATATATTGAAAGCAATAAAGTCTGATAAAAAAGTTATTGCAATGATTGCTCCTTCTATTGCGGGACAATTCCCCGGAAATATATATCAGCTTAAATCTGCTATTATTAAAGCGGGTTTTGATGATGTATATGAAGTTGCACAAGGAGCAGATGTCACTGCTGAAAATGAAGCAAAAGAATTCGCAGAACGCATGGAAAACGGACAAAAATTTATGACAACATCTTGCTGCGCGGGGTACAATCAACTTATTAAGAAACACTTACCTGAGATAAAGCCTTTTGTTTCAGATACAAAAACACCTATGTATTATACGGCAGAAATCGTGCGCAAAGCTTATCCTGAAGCAATTTTAGTTTTTGTAAGCCCTTGTGTTGCAAAGCGAGCTGAAAGTTATGAAAATAAAGATGTTAATTACGTAATGAATTTTGAAGAACTCGGAGCTCTTTTTGTTGCAAAACAAATACAGATAACGGAATGTGATGAATCAAGATATGTAACGGAAAGCTCAAAGCAAGCAAGATGTTTTGGATTTTCCGGAGGAGTTGCGGATTCCGTAAAAGCGGCTTTGCCTGAAGAAATAGATATAAAACCTTGTATTATTAACGGGTTAAATAAAGAATCTATTCGTCAACTTAAAAGTTATGCCCAAAAAGGAGAATGCGAAGAAGGCTGTAATATGATAGAGGTAATGTGCTGTGAAGGCGGCTGTATTGGCGGTAATGCCGCAATGAATAATCAAAAAGCCGCTAAGAAACAAATTGATGCTCTTGCTTCCGCAAGTGAAGATATAAAAAAAATATAATAGTTCGATTGAAGATTAATAAATCAGGACTCAAGTAAAAACAACAAAGCAATATGGCGCAAATTCCCTCGTTTCCGGTGTGAGAGGGGTAGGGAGAGGGATTCAATACCGAATTGCTAAAAAATTAAAAGGAGAGATAATATGAATTGGGAAAAAGACTTGAACATTAATGAAGTAAAAGAAATCAGAACTCGTACGACTGTGTACTTTGGTTGCGGTGCGATTAATAAAATTAACGATATTGCAAAGTTATATTCTCAAAGGGGAATTGATAAAGTTATAGTTATGTCAGGAAGAAATGCTTATAAATCTACCGGTGCTTGGGATGTTGTTGAAAAAGCATTAAAAGAAAACAATATCGGTTATATTAACTATGACAAGGTTACACCAAATCCGACGACAGACTCAATAGATGAAGCTGCGAAAATGGCTGTTGATTTTGGTGCAAAAGCTGTTATTACAATTGGCGGCGGTTCTCCGACCGATGCAGGGAAGTCTGTTGCAATATTGCTTAAATATCCGAATGAAACAGGGAGTAATTTATACGAATTTAAGTTCACCCCCGATAAAGCGGCCCCAATTGTTGCAATTAATTTGACTCACGGAACCGGAAGTGAAACAAACAGATTTGCTGTTGCAACGATTTTAGACAAGAATTACAAACCGGCAATCGCTTATGATTGTATTTATCCTGAGTTTGCCATTGATGATCCTGATTTAATGGTAGGATTGTCGCCAAAACAAACAAGATATGTTTCCATAGATGCTGTTAATCACGTTGTAGAAGCAGCGACATCAGTTGTTGCTTCACCATATACAATCACTTTAGCAAGAGAAACTGTTGAACTTGTCGGGAAATATCTGCCAAAAGCTATTGCAAATCCCGCAGATAAGACTGCAAGGTATTATCTCTGTTACGCAGCAATGATAGCAGGTGTTTGTTTTGATAATGGTTTATTACATTATACACATGCACTAGAACATCCGCTAAGCGCTATGAAACCGGATTTCTCTCATGGTTTGGGGCTTGCAATTCTTTTACCTGCTGTAATAAAAAATATCTATTCCTCAAAAGCAGAAACTCTTAATTATATATTAGAACCAATAGCCAAAAATATTAGTGATTCTGAATCGGCTGCACTTGGTGTATATGAGTGGCTAAAATCGGTTGATGTGCCAAATAAATTACATGATGAAGGATTTACGGAAAATGATGTTGAAAAACTTACAGAGCTTGCCTTTACGACTCCTTCTCTTGACGGTTTGTTGGGTATTGCACCGACAAAAGCAACCAGAGATGCAGTTAGTACAATTTACAAAGAATCTATGTAATTGATATACATGTCGAATAATTAGTTACAAAAATGCAACAAATAACATATTTTGTTGCATTTTTGTAACTACATGTATAGCTATGACGCCCTGCCGGTGGTTTCTACGCTAAGTTGGATTCCTCAAGACCCAGTCTTGAGGAATCCAACTATTTATAAAATGTTTCTAAAAAGATTCCAAACAGATTTTTTAAATTAAATATTAAGAAATGTAACAATTATTTTACCCTCTGAAATTAGCTATTTTTTCTATACTTTATATATATAAGATGGTATTATAGGAAGATTTAAAAGATGGTACAAATATCTGAAAGCACAATTAAAACATTTAGTAATCAACTAACCGGATTGTTTGATCCTAATTCTTCCAAACAATCACGAATTGAAGGCGCTTTTAATATCGCACAAACGGCTTTAAATGAATTTTTTAGTGCTTGTGCAAATGCTCAGGATGAAGCTAAAAGCAAAATGAGCGAAGAAGAAAAAAAATCAAATAACTTGAATGAATCTGTAAAAACTCAAACTGATGCTAATCAAAAAGCTATTAACGATCAAATAGAAAAAATTAATGACAACAAAGAAAAAATAGCTGAAATTCTTAAAAAAATTGAAGGTTGCGAAGAAGAAAAACAAAAAATCAACGATGATGTAAAAGAATGTCAAGAAAAACTGGAACAGTTGAAAGAAGATTATAATAATGCAACAACAAACGAAGAAAAACAAGACATACTAAGCAAAATAAGCATTGTAAGTGGAGCAATGAACGAATTATGTTCTTGGGCTAAAGAATTGCAAAATAAGACTGATGGATATAATGCGCAAGCAGATGACTATCAAGCAAAAAACGATGATTTGCAAGGTAAAGCAGAAGATATAAGAGCAGAAGGCGAAGCAAAAAATGCGGCTCTTAATGCAGAAGCTCTTCAAAACCAAGCTAATGCTGTAAATCTTGGAAAAGAAGAAGCTGTTTATACTGCTGAAGGAGCCAGATTAACAGCAGAAGCTATGGCAATTAAAGCGGCAGGCACTACTTCAAGCTTCTTTACATTTGGATTAGGCGGTGCAGCAAGCGAAGTTGAATTTACAAAATTAATGCAACAAGCTGAAAGCAACTTTGCAGCAGCAGGCATTATCGGAGCAGGTGTTCCTGGGGTTATGTCTAATATAGGAACAGCTTTTACAGGACTTAATAATAATAACGGATTTCTTACAAATGCATCAAGTACTGTAGGTTCTTTAACAGCAGCTGCTAATAATGATGCAGAATCTTTCTTCAATATATCAAATTCTGTAGGAAGCTGGCTTGATGGAACTGAAAGTTGGGAAGATAACAATACTCAACTTAAAACAGCTGTTGATAGAGCAGAAGAAGACATTGCCAATGAAGATGATGGTAGTCAAGACGGTGATGCAGGAGAAGATAAAGACAAAGAATTAGATTTTGATACTGATTATACAGTAGATGTAGCTTAATTCTCTCCGGTATATTCATTCAGCGGATTCATCAATTGAAACTTCTTCAGAATCAACTGATTCTATTTTTTGCTTATTTTTTAAAGGTTTAAAAATCAGGTAAAATTGCTCTC
>CAMORE010000057.1 GCA_946623365.1 uncultured Acinetobacter sp. | reverse complement strand
AAGAATTATTATCCAGAATAAAAAAACAATCTTTTGCAAATCGTGATGAAGAAGAAGTTGCAGGCTATGCAAAACTTGCAGATACAATTTTTGAGGATTGGGAGATTATTCCTTTATCTGAAAACTACATAAAACAGTTACACAAAATTTTGCTTGATTATTCTTCAAAAGATGAAAAACATAAAGGTGAATACAAAAAAGTTTCTAATACTGTTGCTGCTTATGATAGTGAGGGGAAAGAATTAGGTGTTGTTTTTGAAACGGCAACTCCTTTTGAAACACCGTTAAAAATGCAGGAACTTGTTGATTGGACAAATAAAAATTTAGCTGATAAATATTATCATCCGCTAATTGTTATAGGGATTTTTGTTGTTAATTTTCTTGCAATACATCCGTTCCAAGACGGAAACGGAAGATTATCCAGAGCATTAACTAACCTCTTGTTGCTAAAATCAGGTTATGTTTATGTACCTTATAGTTCAACGGAATCAATAATTGAGGATAATAAAGAAGGCTATTACAGAGCCTTAAGGCAAACCCAAACAACATTAAATAAAGAGCCTGACTATGAACCTTGGCTGATGTTTTTCCTGAAAACATTACAAAAACAAAAAATCAGACTTGAGTATAAAATTGAACACGCAAATACCTCTGTTCAAACAAATTTGGATTTGCCGGAGATTTCAGCGAGGATTATGGAAGTTTTTGAAACAAAAGACAGAGCAACAATTTCCGAACTATCTAAATTAACAGGAACAAATATAAATACAATTAAAAAGCATTTATCAAGCTTAGTTGAAAATAACTTCCTTATAAAACACGGCAAAACCCGCGGTGCTTGGTATACGAAAAGTTGATTACATAAAAGGACTGAGATGACAAGATTAACTCCAAAACAAGATACACTGCGTGCATTATTTGCAAAATCTGGGAATCAATGTGCATTTCCTGGTTGCAATCATCGTATTATAAATGGCAAAAATCAACTTATCGGAGAAGTTTGTCATATTGAAGCTGCCGAAATCGGAGGGGAAAGATATAATCCAAATCAAAGCGATGAAGACAGACGAGATTATTCTAATTTAATTCTGTTATGCCATGAACATCATGTTGAAACAAATGATGTAAATGAATTTCCTGTTAGTAAGTTAAAAGAAATGAAAAGATTGCACGAAGAAAAATTTGCAAAAGAATCTTTTAATATTAATGAAGAAACATTAAAATCAATTATGCTACAAATAAATGACTATTGGCAAAATATTGATTTTTTAAATAAGTACAAACATACTGCCCCTGAAGAATTTAGGATGCCAGTAGATGTCAGCAAAGATTACTTGGAATTAGCTGATTCTATTATTGAAAATATTACAACTCTTTCTCAGATGCTCTCTGAATTAGGAGAATTTACAGACAATCTTTGGAATAATCTTACAGAATATCTTAAACAACATGGCGTTGATTTATCTTGAATCGAAAATATTCCATATTATGAAAATCCATTTGACCATCCTTTTTGTGAGATGCTACATATTGGAGGTTCAAATGTTCCGAGACAAACAATTTTATTAATAAAACAGATCAATTTAAAATATTTAGAATTGTATGTTAAAAATAATCCTAATGATTTAAGCGCTCAAAAGAAATGGAATGAATTAAGAGATGAATTTAAACACATTGCAACAGAATTTTGGTATGCAGATTAAGGTATTAAAGAAAAACTTGACTGAAATCGATAGATTTAAAGTCGATTTTTGATGTTTTGCAATGTGTTTTGTGTGCTGATTTTACTATTATTCAAATGTGATAAACACTTCCGGCTTAGTTCCGACTTAAAAAATTGCAATTTTAAATGGGACTTTTGTGTCCCAATTTAATCAGCGCTATAATATAGAGTATATTTAAATTGTAGCGGTTTGCTCGGATTTATACCGGACTTTTTGGTGACAAAAAGTGGACAAAAAGTAACTTTTCGTTACGTTTGAGTCAATTCGTATAAAACGACTATAACCTAAACGTGTTCGCCAACATAGGCTAATTAATTACAATTCAAATGTCCCAAATAAACTCCAATAATTTGACATAATGTTAATATATTATATTTTGTTTCGATGGGAATGTGCGTAAAAATATTAAAAAAGACCAAAATACAGCATTTACCCCATTGCTGTTAAAAATTCAGTAATGTTTAAACAAATACATACTCAAACCCGTCCTTTTTATTAGGACGGGCAGCTCATCTACTTTTATTTATCGGAGAATACAAATGGGTAAATGTCGTTTATATAATTTATAGTTTGGATAATTTATAATCTTTTCTAATAACAAGTGTATGTGATAACGGTATTCCTCCCGAAACAGCGGGCTTATTAACGACTTTTCCGTTTACATACATAACGGTCGAGCCTCCGCCATCAAGATTCATTGCATTAATGCATCCAAGTTGTTTCATCATATTTGCAAGTTCGTTTAATGTAAGGCCGATAGAGGCTCCTTCTCTACCATCTGCTGTTAATAAGATTAAATTATTATCTTTTGTGTATCCGATAGCAGTTCTGGGGTTTCTGCCGCCTACTGAAGTTAATTTTTCTGCTGTCATATCCACAAACACTTCACCGTCCTTAACCAGATAGGGGCCTCCGCTTAGTATGTGATTGACCCCTTTCCAGTCAGGACTCATCTTTACATCAAGTTTGAATTTTTTTGCGTTTAACAATTCCTTAATCTTACTTTCCGGTCCTGATATTACATATCCGTTCGCAGGAATCTCACAGGGTTCGTAAGATGTTTTAACTAATTTCCCGTTTTCTATTACCGCCTGAATACCATATTTAGGAGTTTGCGGAGAATATTTTCCCCAATCTCCTGTAAATACGATAACATGAGTCGAGAGCATTCTGGGTTGATTAATGTTATCAATTTTTAATCCTCCTTTATTTGTAATAATTTTTGCATCTAACTGTAACCTTGCCATATTATATCCGTTGTCAAAAAATCCAATTGCGACTCTGTCATAAATCGGGCTAGTGTAAACTTTTTTATTTATCATCAAAGCTCCAAGAGGAGTTCCAGTCTGAGGCTTAAAGTATCCGCCGTTGATTGCAACAAGCGCATTCTCCCTATTTGCAATTCTTGAAATTGTATTTTTTGCAGCCAGCTTTGTTGACGCAATTGCCGGTTCTACTATTAAATCTTCATTAACACCTTGTGAAACTTCTACTACATTAATTCTTACAGGTCTTCCATTGATATATTTTGTCATCCTGACATGCTTAATCCCTTTATCGACATCTTCTATATATAAATTTTTATACTTTGATATAATATCCTGATTAAATAAGCTTTCTCGTTGTAATTTTTGTTCTTTTATATAATTCAACCCCGGAGAAATTCCTGTTAAATTGCCTATGTCATTTGCCAGAATACCTGAATTTTGCATAAATAGCAGACATAAAGCAATGCTGATTCCTGCGAGGCTGGTTGCTGTTTTTTCTGTTTGTGGTCTTTGTAAGATTAACGTATCCATTTTTAGTTACCGAATTTTATCAGTTACGGATACCTTTTTTTTTAAAGAGTGGTGTGGGGCTAGTTAACACTCTGATGGGGTTGTAAATTTTATACTCAAGAGGTAAGTATTCTAATAGTGAGGTTGCTTCAATGGCTAGTAGTAAAATCTTAAATTTTGCTATTCTTTCGGTTAGATATATTTACCTCTAATATTATTATATCATACACTTAATATTTTTACAAGCCTTTATTTATAATACTTTAGAGTAATTTTATTATGGTAATTTTTACACTTAATCTCTTGTGGAGGCTAAATTGTTTTTTTGTTAATATTAATATATGAGTTTAATATCAATTTTAAAACATAAAAATAGAAAAACCTTATTTACAACTCCAAGCCATGATAAAAATTTAATAATAATGCACAAATTCTATCAATGGTATAAAAATGATATATCTGAAGTTGATGCATTTAATCCTCAAGAAGCTTTAAAACAAGCAGAAAATAAAGCCGCTAAAATTTATAATACAAAATCAACGCATTTCTTAACAAATGGCTCATCGTCAGGAATTATAGCTTCTGTTTTAACTTGTTGCAATAATGGCGATAAGCTTTTGATTTGGGATAAATCACATTGCTCTCATAAGAATGCCGGTAAACTTGCAGGTGCTAACATTATTGAATACAGTTTAAATCTTAATTCCGATTGGGGTGTATATGAACAGTTACAACCGGAATATTTAAAAGTTCTTATACAAAAACACCAACCAAAGGCTGTTATTATCACTTCACCTTCTTATGAGGGTTTAGCTGCGGATATATTATCAATATCTGCAATTTGTAAGCAGTATAATGTAAAATTAATTGCAGATGAAGCCCATGGAGCGCTTTATCCGTTTTCTGATGAGCTGCCTCAGAGTGCAATACCATACGCTGATTTTACTGTTCAATCTCTTCATAAAACTGCAGGCGGTATTAACCCCACTGCATTATTGCATTGTAATTGCGAGTTGTCGCCAGTTGAAGCGTTAAAGATGATTATCACTACATCTCCATCTTATCCTATGCTTGCAACAATTGAAGCTAATATTAATTACTTAAATTCACAAAAAGGCAGACAAGCAATAAAACAATTGATTTTAAATATTAAAAATGTAAAATCTAAGCTCAAAAATTTAGAATTTTACGGTGATGACATTACGAAGATTTTAATAAAAAAAGACGGGTTAAGCGGGTACGAATTGTCTGATATTTTGTTTAATAAATATAATATTGAAGATGAGCGTACCAATGAAAAATCTACAATGTTATTAACAGGACTCGGTACGACAAAAGAAAAGCTCAATCATCTTTATAAATTACGAGATATTTAGCAATTATTTTATTAAATTTTGTACTGCTTTAAAATTCGGATGAGCAGCGGTTTTTAGTAGTTCAAATAAGGCAATTTCCGTAGTTAAAATATTTCCTCCGCATTTTTCAATTCGATTAATACCTGCCAGATGTTCAGATTCAAAACGGCTTCCTGATGCATTAGAAATCATATAGACATTATAGCCTTGTTTAATTAAAGCCTGAGCTGTTTGATTAACACATATATGAGTTTCTATCCCGAATAAAATTATTTGATTTTTGTTCAAACCTGCAAGTCTATTTTTCAATTCGTCATTATCTAACGCGGAAAATGAAGATTTTTCATAAATGTTTTCTTTTTTTATATTTTTATTAATGTCAGAAACAGTATTCCCTAAACCTTTTGGATATTGCTCGGTTGCTAAGATAGGTATATCCAGAATATTTGCGGCAGATACGATAATTGATGAGTTTTTTAATATTTGTTCTTTATTAAAAGCCGCATTTAAAAGTTTTTCCTGAATATCTATTATTAAAACTAAGCTGTTTTCAATGTTTAACATTATTCTGTCTCCTTTTTAAATTCCAAAATAAATTGTGATAATAAGTCTTCCAGAAGACCGATTTCCAGTTCATCAGGCTCTAATGATATTCGTTTTGATTCAATCTCATTTGTTAAATTGTCAGTCATATTTGCAGAAATGCTAATATCAATATTTATATTAGAAAATCCCGGACTTGTTATTTTAAAACATCCGATATTTTTTTTTGACTTTATTTTTAATGTCCCAAACCCTTCTCCTACTTCTTGCTCAATTTCAATACCGAATAATTTATTATTGTATACTTGCTGTGCATTATAAAAAACCGGAGTTATAATTTGAGAAATCTTTTTATTAAATTCTTCTCTAAAGAATTTAAAATTATCTGATATAATAGAGTCTTTACCTTTATTACCAGTATTAAATCCCTCGTTTATGGATTTATGTAATTTGTTTAAAACATCATTAATTATTTGTTGGTAGTTTTTTGATTTTATAACAGATAACCCGGCAAATAAAGGTTCCGTAAATGTGTTGATTATTTTATCAACTATTGTACAGGCACTATTATATTCAGTATCTTTAAATAATATAAAATACTTATGCGGAGCATAGTTAACAAGTATATCATTTTCATTTATATTATTTAATATAACAGTTTCAATTTGGTTGTAGTGTATTGTAAATTTTGACTTGTCATCCGGTGAAATCGCTGCAATTATAATCTTGTCTTTGTTTAAATCATCATCAGATACATTTTCAACGAATTGTTTTACAATTTGCTCGCAATTATAAAATACTTCATTATTCTTATTTATAATTTTATTATTCACAAGTATATTTCTATAAAAGTTTTTTCTGTTTTGTGAGGATAAATATTTCATAATAGGATGCATAATTGCATTGATTTTTTCATTAGATGTTGACAAAGTTATATATGCAAACATGCCTGCTTTATAACCGTCAAGAATAAATGATTCGTCGTAATCATAGCTAAATACTATAGCAGGTAATTCTTTTATCAATGACATTAATTCAAGTGTACGCTTTTTATTATTTTCACTATTAACTATTATAATAGAATTATTGAGAGTATTTATTATCTCAGGTAATGAATCAAATCCGACCGACACTATATTATCAGTATTAACCATTGTTAATTTAGGTAAAATGTATTCAAAAAAATTTACATCATCTGATACAAGAATAATCTTACCTTGCATATTCATTCCTTATTATGATAATTCTGAAATCAATAGCTCTGCTTTTTGTAAAATTGCTTTTCTTAAATCTTCCAAATCATCAATATCCAGTCCCAAAGTACCGCAAAAAGTCTTATCAATAGCATTCGGGTTAAAGTTTGTTTGAACAATTTTATCTATAAAGCATACCAAGTTGCAAGGTACAGGAATTGATGATAAATTCGGTGCGTGGTGATAAGATATAGTATTTGCTAATAGAATCGGAAGCTGCCATCTCTTTGCTAAAAGTGAACCAGTTCTGACATGATCAGAATCAAAGTATTTTTTCTCTGTCTCTAATATATCTGCATTATCTTCATCTACAAGCTTAATAACTTTTGAGTAAAGTTTTTCATCAGTCATATGAAGAACTATTTTCCCGACATCATGAACAAAACCGGATATAAATGCTTCATCAGAGTCCATAATTTTGGTTAAATTAGCCAAATATTCGCAGCCTGCAGCTACTCGCATTGAATGTTTCCAAAGTTCTTTGTCTCCCTGATTTGACATCATCGGTTTCATAGCAACAGCTACAATAATATTTTTTACTTTAACCATACCTAAAAGTGATAAAGCTATATTAATAGAACTAATTTGTTGAGAAAAACCATAGTATGCAGAGTTAACCAATGCTAAGAATTTTATCGTTAAAGATTGGTCATACATTACAATATCACCCAATTCCTTCATACTTGCAGTTGGTTTTTTCATTATGTTAAGAGCTTTAACAATGACTGTAGGCATTGCGTGTATGTCTTTAACATTATTTACTAATTCAATTGTTTTATCCATATTTACCTTCTTCTATACTTGTAGATGTTTCTTTATTGATAATAAACTGCCGATTGCGCCAAAAGTTGTTCCAATAATTAATAATGATATCACAACAATATTTTGTGAGTAAGGTGACATTGGAATTAAGAAAAATTTGTGCATATTTTGCAGCGGAACTTGAATCCAACTAAGAGGAAATACTGCAATAACAGAAGATACGAACCCGTAAAAAGCACCTTGCATGACAAGGGGTATCTTTATATACCAATTACTTACGCCCATTAATCGCATAATCTCAATTTCATCTTTTCTGGATTGAATAACAAGCTGTATTGTATTATTTATAATTGTAATAGTTAAAGCGGCTGAAATAATTATTACAAAAAACATCGAAGTATTAACTACATGCATCAGTACCTGCATTTTTTTTGCCAGTTCTTTTGCATATCCGAGATCCTCAACTCCTTGAATTGGGCGTATTTGGTTGAATACATCAGTAATATAATCCGGCTTATCTACTTTAACTCTTAAAGTATCAGGAAGAGGGTTTTCTATATCATGCAAATCCAATTCTGATTTTAGGCTATCCCATGATTCATCTTTAGTTTTTAAGGTAACTTTTTTAACATGCTGTATTTCGCTAATTCTATCTTTAACAATATTTGGCGATGTTCCGGATTTTAGATACACAGAAATCTCTAATACATTTCCTAATTCATTCGCAAACGTTGATAATGAAAGAGTAAATCTGAATAATATTCCGAACAATGTTAAAATAGCCGCCATTGTCGTAATTATAACCAGATTGATAATGCCGGTTCTTTTAATATCATTAACCGCTTCCATTATGATTCTGTATGTGATTCTAAGCTCACATAGCCAATCTTTTGGTATATGTTTTTTTACTGTTTTTTTTATTTGAAGTTTATTATCTTCCATATGTTCCTGCCTGCTCATCACGTACGATTTCTCCATTATCCAGAGTAAGAACACGTTTTCTGAATCGGTCTACTAATGTATAATCATGTGTGGAAACGATTACAGTAATACCTCTTTGGTTAATTTGTTCAAGAATTTGCATTACCTCTAAAGAGTTTTTTGGGTCCAGATTTCCTGTCGGTTCGTCAGCAATCAAGAGCGGCGGCCCGTTTACTAAAGCTCTTGCAATACTGACTCTTTGTTGTTCTCCGCCTGAAAGTTCAGTAGGCTTTGCATTAGCTTTATCCAGTAATCCGACTACTTTTAATGCTCCGTTAACTCTTGTACGTATATCAGAAGAGCTTATTCCTAAAGTTCGTATAACATAAGCTATGTTGTCATACACTGTTTGGTTTTGTAATAACTTGTAATCCTGAAAAACAATTCCCATACATCTTCTTAAATTCGGTACTTTTTCAGGAGGTAAATTTGCAATATTAATTCCTCCGATTAATACTGTTCCCATCGTAGGAGTTTCTTCTTTATAGAGCATTTTCATTAATGTTGACTTTCCTGCTCCGGATGCTCCCGTAATAAAAACAAATTCACCGGATAATATATCCAGATTTATATTTTTTAGTGCATAATTATTTTTGTATTTTTTTGTAACAGAACGTAATTGTATCATTTTATTTCTTTTATTATCCTATTAGCAATGCTTTTAGCGTCAAGTTCAAAGTATTTCAATAAATCAGGAACTTTACCGCTTTGTCCAAATGTATCACAAACACCAATTCTTATCAATCTTGAAGGAAATTTTTCAGACAGACATTCTGCAACTGCTGAGCCCAGACCGCCGATTATTGAGTGGTTTTCTACGGTTACTGCCAGTTTTGTTTTCTTTACACTTTCTATAATTGTATCCGCATCAAGAGGCTTTACAACAGGTACATTTATTATTTCAGCATTAATACCGGATTTAGCAAGTATAGATTCCGCTTGCAGGACTTCACTGACAATATCTCCGTTTGTAAAAATTGTTAAATCATTTCCTGTTTTTAATACATCAGCTTTATTTATTGAAAATTTATAATCAGATGAGTATATTGAAGGTACATCACCTCTTGATAATCGAATGAAAACAGGCCCGTTATATGATGCGGCAAATCTCACAGCTTGACGAGTTTGTTCATAATCACAAGGTACAATAACTGTCATATTAGGTAAATTTCTCATCAGAGCGATGTCTTCAAGAGCTTGATGACTTGCACCGTCTTCTCCTACGGTGATTCCTCCATGAGAACCTATTATTTTTACATTAGCTTTCTGGTAACAAATAGAATTCCTGATTTGGTCATAAGCTCTACCTGTTGCAAACATAGAGAATGTAGCTGCAAAAGGAATTTTTCCTGTTAGTGAAAGCCCTAATGCAGTTGTCATTAAATCTTGTTCTGCAATTCCGACATTAAAAAAACGCTCAGGAAAATTCTTTGCAAAAACAGAAGTTTTTGTAGAACCTGATAAGTCGGCATCAAGTGCAACAATATCAGGGTTCAGTTTCCCCAATTCTGCTAATTCTAAGCCGAATGCTTCTCTTATTGACTTTTTGTTATCAATATCTATTTGCATAATCCCCTCATACGCATTCTAACATAAATATAAGCTAAATGCAAAATTCCGAAATATTAACTGTTAAAATAATCGCTAATCAGTTTTTCTTTTTTGGGGATTATATTTTTTATTGCTTCTACAAATAAATTTTTATCAAGTTCTTGTAGTTCTTTCTTTAAAATAGCTTTTTCAAGTATTAAAGAATTTAATAATTTGCTGCATACTTCCGAAGTAGTTTGGTGTAAATGTAACTTACTTATTTGAAGCTCTTTTTCTCTTATTTTTTTCTTAATATATGTTTTTTTGTCCACAGGATAGCCTTTCTGTATTTAAAATATAACATTTATTATAATTTTTCATCAGTCTTTTAGTGTATAAATAAAAATTCATCTTTACATTTTGTAACAATTTAGCAATTTTCAAAAACAAAAAAACTTATATATAACATAGGATATTAATTTAGGAATAATATAAACACGAAAATATTAATTAAGAAAGTATATTACGAAAGGAGATTTTTATGCCAGGGACTACAGTAAAAGATTTACAACAAGCAGGTTTGTATTCTAAGTTAAAACCATATTTGGAAAATATTAAGAATGTCGATGCTGCTATTGAAAGAGCAAGAGCAAACGGTGAATGGACAGCCGCTGATGATAAGAAGTTATCGCTGAACGGTAATAAAGCTTGGGGAGAATTTGATGCTTTCCAAAGAGAACAAAAAGAAGATTTGAATTATGCTTTTAAAGAAGGTTTTTCAAAAGCTAATGAAAGAGCTGTTGCTCGTGATGTACAAAAACATCCGAGTAAATATGAACCTAAAAAATACGAAATGCCTGACGGCAGCTATGTAGTTTATCAAAAGAGTACGAAAAACGGAAAAGAAACCGCTACATACTATAACAGATTAGGACAACAAATTTCAGAAGCAGCTTTTAAGCGAGCTACCAGAATTACTGAGCTTAAAGTTAATCCGGAGACAGGAAAATTATTGGCTACATGTGAAAATCAAAGAGAAAATAAAATTCCGAATGTATTAGAATTAGTTGGAGTTGGTGTTACAAGAGCATTAGGAATAATGGGTGCCTGCGAAGGTGATAAGTATGACTACAGTCCTACTTATGAAACTAATATTGATGTAGGAGTAACTGTTATAAATGAAAACTCTACTGTAGAAGAACTTATGAGCGCAATGAATGAAACATTAAAGCTTATTGCTCAGTTACAGTCACAGTCAAATGCTAACACTGCAGAAATAAAAGCTGAACTAAAAGAACTTAATGATAAATTAAAACAATATGAAGCATATTTAGTGACTATTATTACTAATCAAGAAAAGAATGCTGCAAGTGCTCAACAGTATTATCAACAGATAATAAATGCAATCGGCACTAACAGCGATTTGTTAAATATTGTTATAGATCAATTAGTCCAAAGTAATACAACTTTGAGCAGTGTTAAAGAATTGATGGAACAAAATAATGCAGACCAAAAAGAAATCTTGAAAGCTGTAACCAAAATTAAATACGGTGTTGATGAGCTTGGTCTTGATGTCAAAGAAATTAAGAATATTATGACTCAGATTTCATCTGCATTAACTAACCTGCCAAAAGCATTAAGAGCTGAATTTGAACCGTACTTTAAACAAATTGTATCAGGAATTGCTGACGGTAATGTAAAATTAGCTGATTTAACAAAATTATTACAACAAGTTAACCAAAATATTGTTATTGGTAATAAGCAACAGCAAGAAGCTACAGCAAAAGTTTTAGCAGCTATGTCAACTATGAACGGGAACATGGTACGAGGTATGTCTGCTATATTAAATGCTATTAAGAGCGGCAATACTAATGTAATTGCAAGACTCGATAAAATCATAGCAAATCAAGAAAAATTATCTGAACAATTTAAGAATTACGATGAAAAAACTCAGGAAATGCTTGGTAAAATATATGAAGCAATTACTAAGTTAACAGCTGCTGTTGATAAACTTGATTTAGACGGCTTATCCGCTAATATGGCAGCTATATTAAAAGCAATACAAAATCAACCAAACTACACAGAAGTATTGAATAAGATTTTAGCTAAACTTGGTACGCTTGAAGAAGGTCAAAAAACCGCTAATAAAAATATTGCAGAATTAGTTAAATTGGTCGGTGCTCTGGCAGATAAATTCAAAGAGTTTGACCCGAGCAAGTTAATGGCTAAACTTGATGAAATATTAAAGGCTATTAAAGACCATGAAGTTAAAGTTACTGTCAACGGTACAATCAAGGTTACTCTTTGTAATGAGCAAGGAGATGTAATTCACGAAGGCGAACTTGATCCAAATGATCC
>CAMORE010000056.1 GCA_946623365.1 uncultured Acinetobacter sp. | reverse complement strand
AACACTCTTGTTTCAGTCGTAATTCCAGCATATAATCATGAAAATTATGTTCAAGGTGCAATAAAATCGGTTATAAACCAGACATACAAAAATATAGAACTAATTGTTATTGACGATGGTTCAAAAGATTCTACGTGGGAAAAAATCCAAGAGATGAAAAGTAAATGTGAAGAACGTTTTGCCAATATTCATTTTGAAACAAAAGAAAATGAGGGAATGTGCGCTACTCTTAACAAAATGATATCTCTTGCAAAAGGAGAATACATATTTATTATTGCATCTGATGATTTAGTTAAACCTGAAACTGTTGAAATCGAAGCAAATTTTCTTGATGAACATCCTGATTACTCTTTTTGTGTAGGTAATAACAACATTATTGATACAGATGGGAATATTGCATATTGGGATGAAAACAGAAACCTCGTTTATAATAAAGAAAATGCAAAATATTTAACAACTGTTGAATATTATAAAGTTGCTTTTAACTACTTTGATGATAAACACTTTGGATTATATAGCACGCTTATTGATGGTAATTACATCCCGAACGGGTATTTAATAAGAAAATCAATCTATGATAAGATTGGTAAATATCCAGTTGGACCTTATCTTGAAGACTGGTGGTTCAATCTTCAAATCTCTAAATATTCAAAAATGAAATATATAGATAAAGTACTGTTTTCTTATCGTTGGCATAGCTCAAATGCTGTAAAAAATAACGAAAAGATGTACATTATAAATCAAAATGTCAGAATTCTTGAAGACAAAATAATAAACAGTATTGATATAAACCAAGTTAATTCTAACGCAAAAGAAGTAATTAAAAATGGTTTTATATACAAAAAAATAGGAATTCCTTATATATTTGAATTTATCAAATCAAAAAACAGCACATATAAAATTAAAAGATTAAAAATATTTAATTTTACAGTTTTTGAACATAGAAAAGCAAGATAGTTTATTAAAAAAACCTCGGGTCATGACCCGAGGTTTTTGTTTGTAAAAAATAAACATTGTATGTATTAACGTTTTGAGAATTGGAATCTCTTACGAGCTCTTTTTCTACCGTATTTCTTACGTTCTTTGACACGTGCATCACGAGTTAACAAACCTTCTGCCTTAAGAACATTTTTATATTCTTCATTAGATTTAAGTAATGCTCTTGAAATACCATGTCTGATAGCTGCTGCTTGTGCAACAATTCCGCCGCCTACAGCCTTAACTCTTACATCATACTTGTCTTGGTTTTCGGTAAGAACGAGCGGTCTATAAATCATCATTTCTACTGATGGCATGTTGCCGATATAATCAGCAAGTTTCTTTCCGTTAACAAAAATTCTGCCTTTACCTTTAACGAGCTTAACAACTGCTATAGCACATTTTCTGCGACCTGTAGCCATAATTTCTTTAGATTCAGCCATTAGTTGTTACCTCCTTTCAAAGTGTATGCAATCGGTTTTTGAGCTGCATGCGGATGCTCTGAACCGCAATATACTTTCAACTTAGTGAATTGAGTATCACCCAAAGTGTTGTGTTGCAACATACCTTTAACAGCTTTTTCAATTAACTTAGTTGCATCTTTTTCTCTTACTTCTTTAACAGAAGCAGCCTTAAGTCCACCCGGATAACCTGTGTGGTGATAATATATTTTATCAGTTTCCTTATTACCTGAAACTAACACTTTTTCTGCATTGATAACGATTACAAAATCTCCGGTATCAACGTTTGGAGTGTATTCAGGTTTATTTTTACCTCTCAAAATGTTTGCAACCTCAGCAGCAAGACGTCCTAAGATTTGTCCTTCTGCATCTATTACATACCATTTTCTTTCTACTTCAAGAGGTTTTGCTGAATATGTTTTATTTAGCATTTTTCTTGTCTCCATTTGATTGGTGCGAAACGTCGCACACTACTTACTATCGTATTAGTGATTGGGTGATTGAGTGAGCAAGTGATTAAGTGAGTATAAAAATTATTTTACCTGAACTTGTTTGGCGCCTGTAATTTTATATTCACTTAATCACTTAGTCACCTGTTCACTTGCTCACTTAGCAAGAGTATTCCACCCTTACCAGTGTCAACCCATACGGACTGACGGTTTGACCAGCCTTGCGGCGGTCATGTGCTTCTAAGACTTCTTTCATATGCTCCGCAAGAAGCCTGTGACCTTCTATCTCAAGAAGCGTCCCGACTATTGTTCTTACCATGTTGTATAGAAAACGATTTCCTACAAAATGAATAAAAACTCTGTCACCTTGTTTTTCAACTTCGGCTCTTGTTAATATACAAACTTTGCTCGGGTTAAGCGTACCGGAACTTTTAAAACTTGAAAAATCATGTTCACCTAAAAGGAAGTTCAAAGCGGTTTGCATCCTTGAAACATCTAATTCGTATTTCACTCTTAAGATATCACCGTCAAACGCTTGCTTGTATCGTCTGTTTATTAGTTCATACCTGTAATATCTTGCCGTTGCCGACTTTTGAGCGTGGAACGAATCCCCCACAATTCTTAAGTTACTGACCGAGATGTCCTCAGGAAGTATTTCATTTATATGGTAGATAAAACTTGAAGCAACAATTTCTTTATCTGTATCAAAATGAACTACCTGTCCTAAAGCATTTACACCCTTATCGGTCCTTCCGGAAAAGATTGTTTTTATCTGTCGGGTTTTATTATTTTCTGCGGAATTTTTTCCGCCGATTATCAATGTACTTAATGCTCTTTCCAATTCGCCCTGTATGGTAGGCTCTTTTATTTCTCTGCCGTTTTCAAACTGAATCTGACTTCCTGCATAAAATTTGCCTCTATATTGAACGTCAAGAGCGTAACGCATCTATGTTATACCAATTGAATCAATGCCATTTCAGAAGCATCGCCTCTACGGGGAGGAAGTCTGAAAATTCTTGTATAACCACCGTTTTTAGAAGAATATTTAACGCCGATTACGCTGAATAGCTTTCTTAAAACAGTTTGTGGTGCTAATTTTTTACCTTCTTGCTTTGTTTCGAACACTTCACCTGTAGCAGTATCAATAAATTGTCCGATTTCCTTATCGAAAATATAACGACCTGCTAATCTTCTTGAGTTCAAATCACCTTTTTTAGCCATAGAGATAACATTTTCAGCATATGGTTGAAGAGCTTTTGCTCTGGCCATAGTTGTTTTTATTTCTCCGTAAGTTAAAAGTTCGGTACATAATGAACGCAACAAGGCTTTTCTTTGGTCTTGTGCTTTACCAAGCGTATGTTTTTTTGTTTGGTGTCTCATTTTTTTGTTCCTTTATTATCTTTTACTATTTATTTTTCGTTTTAGTGATTAAGTGATTGTGTGAGCAAGTGACTAAGTGAGTATAAAATTCATTTTCGCTTGAACCTGCATGACCTTAATGATTTTTTATTCACTTATCACTCAATCACCTGTTCACTTGCTCACTTTATTATTATTCAGCAGATTCTATAACCATGCCGTCTTCATCCATCTCAGGATTTGGAGCTAAGTCTAATCCGAAGTGGTGAAGTCTTTCGATTACTTCATCTGAAGATTTTTTACCAAAGTTTTTAATGTTCAATAAATCATGTTCTGATTTCTTCAATAATTCAGCCATAGAGTTTATACTTGCTCTTTTCAAACAATTATACGCTCTTACTGACAATTCCAATTCATCAATTGTTATTGAAGGTTCTTCACCAGAAACAACCTCTTCTGAAGAGTCTTCAGATATAATAGCTGAATTAGATGAAACAGTTTCGTCTAATTCTTTATGAGATGAATTACCTGCAATTGAAGAAATTTGAACAAAATGTTCAATCAGTAAATCAGCAGCTTGTGCTAATGCTGTAGTTACATCAACTGTTCCGTTTGACCAAATTTCTAAAGTCAACTTATCAAAGTCGATATTGTCACCGACACGAGCGCTTTCTACATCATATCTTACTCTTTTAATCGGCATAAATGTTGCATCAATCGGCAGCATATCGATAGGAGTACCTGCTTTAGCATTTCTAGGAATGTCATTTGCCTGATAACCTTTACCTGATTCAACAACAATATCAGCGTGGAAAGAACCACCATCAGCTATTGTACAAATCAACCAATCCGGATTAACAACTTTTACACCTGCAGGAAGCTGAATATCACTTGCAAGAACTGCGCCCGGCTTATCAACATCTATTCTTAATGTTTGAGGTTCTTTAGAATCTGTCTTTATTGCCAAACCCTTTAAGTTCAACATAACATCAATAACATCTTCTAAAACACCCGGAATTGCAGTATATTCGTGAGTAATACCTTCTATTCTGCAAGAAGTAACGGCTGTTCCTTCAAGACTTGAAAGTAAAACTCTTCTTAAAGCATTACCGATAGTAGTTCCAAATCCTCTTTCTAACGGTTCTATAGTAAATTTACCATATTGAGAGCCATCTGAGCCTGTCATTGTACTAACGGTTTTAATTTTTAATTCCATATTATTCTCTCCTATCAGCTTATTTTGAATAGTATTCTATAACAAGTTGTTCCTTGAAATCAGGGTCTAATTCTTCTCTTTGAGGAATTCTTTCAAATGTAATTTTTAAAGCATCTTTATCCAATGTAATCCATGCAGGAACACCGGAAAGATCTATTGCACTCATAACCGTTTTTATAAAGTCATTGCTTCTTGCTTTTATAGTAATTACATCACCTGCTTTTACCAAGTATGACGGAATATCTACTTTTTTACCATTAACTAATGCATGACCGTGGTTAACAATTTGTCTTGTTTGCTTTCTTGTAACACCTAAACCGGCTCTGAATAAAACATTATCTAATCTTGATTCAAGAATCTGTAAAAGGATTGTACCTGTAACACCTTTTCTTCTTGCTGCTTCATGATAATATTTTGCAAATTGTTTTTCACTTACCAGATATGTATATCTGATTTTTTGTTTTTCGCTTAAGTGGATTGCATATTCAGAAGGTTTCTTTCTGTTTGCACCATGTTGACCTGATGCTGTTTGACGCATAGAAGATGTTAATTTTCTGTTTGATAAATCTTTTACGCCTTTGTTTCTGAATAATTTATTAGTTGGTCCTGTATATCTTGCCATTTTATTTCTCCTTTTCTCTTGTCGGGCATCTATGGTTTGTGTTCTTGGCGAGAACTCAAGCCCCGACTGTTTCTTAGAGTGATTAAGTGATTGAGTGAGCAAGTGATTAAGTGAGTATAAAATCTACTTTAAATGAACCTGATTGACTTTTTTAAGATTTATATTCACTTAATCACTCAATCACCGGCTCACTTGCTCACCGACTGTTATACTCTGCGTTTTTTCGGTGGTCTGCAACCGTTATGTGGAATAGGTGTTACGTCTTTTATTAATGTAATCTCCAATCCTGCTTGTTGAATTGCTCTGATTGCGGTTTCACGACCTGAACCCGGCCCTTTAATGTATACTTCTACTTTCTTCATGCCTTGGTCAATTGACTTTTTAGCAACAGATTCCGCAGCAGATTGTGCTGCAAACGGAGTACCTTTTCTTGCTCCTTTGAATCCTGATGCGCCTGCTGTTGCCCAAGCAATAGCATTACCTTGCATATCAGTAGAAGTTACAATTGTATTATTAAATGTTGACTGAATATGTACAACACCTTGTAATACATTCTTCTTTTCTTTTTTCTTTGTAGTTTTTGGTCTTGCCATTTTTTTGTTCCTTTATGTTTTTTACTATTTAATTTCGTTTTATGTGATTAAGTGATTAAGTGAGCAAGTGATTAAGTGAGTATAAAATCTAATTCTTTCCTGAACCGGACTGATTTTTGTAATTTTATATTCACTTAATCACTCAATCACCGGTTCACTCGCTCACCTGTTACTATTTCTTCTTTCCTGCTATTGCAGTCTTTTTACCGCGACGGGTTCTTGCGTTAGTCTTTGTTCTTTGACCTCTGCAAGGAAGTCCTCTTTTGTGACGCATTCCTCTGTATGAGTTGATTTCTTGAAGACGTTTAATATTCATTGTAACTTCACGTCTTAAGTCACCTTCGATATTATATTCAGAAAGAGCATTTCTGAGTTCTTTAATATCATTTTCTGTTAAATCATCTGTTCTTAAATCAGGAGATATTCCTGTTACTTCAAGAATTTTCTTTGCTCTTGCTGGTCCTATTCCGTAGATATAGGTAAGAGCGATTTCTAATCTTTTGTTACGAGGTAAGTCAACCCCTACTAATCTTGCCATGTTTTTTTCCTTCTGTTTATATTTCTTCTACTAAATCTTTGCTTTAAGTGATTAAGCGATTGAGTGAGCAAGTGATTAAGTGAGTATAAAATTTATTCTTAACTGAACCTGTTTGACTTTTATGATTTTATATTCACTTAATCACTTAGTCACATGTTCACTTGTTCACCGACCTGCTACCCTTGTCTTTGTTTGTGCTTAGGATTTTCGCAAATTACGGCAACTCTGCCTTTTCTCTTAATAACCTTGCACTTATCACACATAGGTTTCACTGATGTTCTTGTTTTCATAATTGTTTTCCTTTTGTTATTTATAATCTACTAGTTATTTTATTTTAATCTGAAAGTAATTCTGCCTTTGCTTAAATCATATGGTGTCATTTCAACTTTTACTCTGTCACCCGGAAGAATTCTTATAAAATTTTTCCTGATTTTGCCTGATATGTGAGCTAGTATCTCATGACCGTTCTCAAGTTCTACTCTGAACATTGCATTAGGCATGGATTCTAAGATTTTACCTTCTATTTCTATTACGTCTTTTGCCATTTTAACCTCAAAATTTTCGGCTATTGCACAATGATAATTAAACTATCTTTTTTATCATACTTGCTAAATATCTTAATGCAAGCATTATAATTGAGATTCAATACATATATTAAGAAATGTAATTGAATGTTTTTATTATCATTGGTTATATATAATCATTGTTTAATTGACAAATATTTACTTTTAAATAAGCTTTAGGTATTGGATTGTAAAACTTTTATATTTAAATATTAATATTATAATATTATAAAAACATTCTAGCACGAAAGAAAACATTTTTGTTAAGTATCTATTTATATTGTCTGATACCAATTAGCATGCTAAAATTGAGAAAAATATAAGAAAGAGGACATGAATGAGTGTAAATCAATCTCTTAAACCGATAACCATTGATACAAATTCCGAAAATCACTTATGCGTGGGCGGTTGCGATATGATAGAGCTGGCAAAAGAATACGGCACTCCGCTTTACGTAATTGACGAACAAACTTTACGCAGTGTATGCAAAGAATATAAAAAATCTTTTGAAAAATACAATAATATAAAGATGATGTATGCTTCAAAGGCTCTTTGCAATTCTGCTGTCACCAGAATCATGGATGAAGAAGGATTTGGTTTTGATACTGTCTCAGCCGGAGAAATATACACTGTGTATAAAGCCGGAGTAGATATGTCAAAAGTTCTTTTTAACGGAAATAATAAGTCAAGAAAAGAACTTGAGATGGCACTTGATTACAATGTCGGCCGTTTTTCGGTTGATAATTTTTATGAAGCTGATTTGCTTAACAGTATTGCTAATGAAAAAAATAAAATAGCTGATATACTGTTAAGACTAACGCCGGGGATTGAATGTCATACACATGAATACATACAAACAGGTCAAATTGATTCAAAATTCGGGTTTGATTTATCTCAAGTTGATGAAATTGTAAAACTAATTAAGAATAAATACGTAAACTTAAGATTGAGAGGGGTTCATGCACATATAGGCTCTCAAATATTTGAGCTTAAGTCCTTTTCCGATGAAGTGGAAATTTTAATAAAAGAAATTGCACGCATAAACGATAAATTTATGTTAGACCTTGATGAAATGAATATTGGCGGAGGAATAGGCGTCAAATACACAGAAGCTGATAACCCTCCCAATATAAAAGATTTGGCTGATGTTGTGGCGGAAGCTATGCATAAATATTCTGTTAATATTCCGACAATATATATTGAACCTGGTCGAAGTATCATTTCTACATCAGGTGTCACTTTATACACTGTAGGAAGCTCTAAAACAGTAAATCTTGACGGAAAAATAAAAAAATATATTGCTGTTGATGGGGGTATGGCAGATAATCCAAGACCAAGTATGTATCAGGCAGAATACGTTGCAGATGTGGTAAATACCGCTGTATTAAAAGAACGTAAAAAGGAAAATGTAACAATTGCAGGGCGTTTTTGTGAAAGCGGTGATATTTTAATAAAAGACATAGAGCTGCCTGAATTAAAAGCAGGAGATATTATCTGTGTATACAATACCGGTGCATACAATTATTCAATGGCATCAAATTATAACAGAGTAGAAAAATCCGCAATGGTACTTGTAAATAATTCACAATCTGATATTATAGTATATAGAGAGAGTCTTGAAGATATAATCTCGCATGATAATATCCCGAGCAGGTTGAGAAAGTAATGATAGATACATTAATTGCAGTTATACAGTCTGTTATAGGACAGCTTAAGTGGTCGCTTAGCTGGATAAATATTGTTGAGATTTTTATAATTGCTTCAAGTTTATTTTTGTTCTACAGAAAATTTATTAAAAATACTTCTTCTGAAAAATTAGTAAAAGGTATTTTCATTCTTATATTTATGTGGATAATGAGTGAAGTACTGATTTTAATTAATTTAAGAATACTGGGACTTTTTGTTAAAGGATTGGTAACAGTTATATCATTAAGTTTAATTGTAATATTCCAACCCGAACTAAGACGTTTTTTAGGATATTTGGGACAGCCCGGATTTATAGGAAAAACTCTTTTTTCTAAGGATGGTATTTCTGCAAAGCCGGATGAAGAAGTAGATATTATAAAAGAAATTATTGAAGCGGTTAAGTATCTTACAAAAACAAAGACCGGTGCGTTGATTGTATTTAAGAAAGGGGTTGATTCAGGTGCTTATCCTGATGTCGGAACGAAAATTGATGCTATAATTTCTACAGAGCTTATACTAACAATATTTCATCCAAACACACCGCTTCATGACGGTGCAATGGTAATATACAAAAATAAAATTCAATCTGCCGGTGTCCTTTTACCGCTCACAGAAGACCCAAAGTTAAGTTGGAAATACGGAACCCGCCACAGAGCAGCTATAGGGATGTCAGAAGTATCTGATGCAGCTTGTCTTGTTGTTTCTGAAGAGACAGGTGATGTATCTGTATGCATGGACGGATTACTTAAAAAATATGAAGATTTAAAGACGTTAAAAGAAGATTTGGAATCTATTTTAGAAATAAAGAAAATAACAGAAGAAGATGTTGCAAAACATAAAAATTTATTAGATATGCTTCGCGGAAAATAATTTATTATAATTAAGTAATATCGATAAAGGTACTACATCCCAAGGAAAGAGATATAATCATGTTTTTTCATAAAAAAAAAGAACCTATCAAAAAAACTAAATCGGAATTAATAAAAGAATTTTTATCAAGGGCATTTGTAATAACAATAGGAACTTTTATAACTGCGGCATCTCTTGAAACATTTTTACTTCCTAATAACATTATTGACGGCGGTGTAATCGGAATTTCTATGATGGTGCACTATATTACTAAATGGAATTTAGGTTTACTTATTTTCTGTATCAATATTCCATTTATACTGCTAGCACTACAAAAATTAGGACTAAAATTTATATTACATACTTTTTTTGCAACCGGTATGTTGGCAATTGCAACGAACGTATTCCATGGATTCCATGTTACGGAGGATTTAATACTGTCCGCTATATTCGGCGGTATAATTTTAGGTCTTGGCGTTGGCTTGATATTAAGGAATAATGCTTCTTTAGACGGAACGGAAATGTTGTCGATTACTATTTCAAAAAAGTTAAGAATTATATCTGTCGGTGAACTTTTAATGGTAATAAACCTTTTTATATATGCGGGGGCAGGTTTTCTTTTAGGATGGGATAGAGCACTCTATTCAATTCTGACTTACTATATTGCTTCAAAAGTTATTGATGCAGTTCTGGAAGGCTTGGATAAATCAAAGTCAGTAAGAATCGTATCTGCAAATTATCGGGAAATTGGTGATGCCATAATGAAGGAACTTGACACAAGCGTAACATATATGAAAACAACCGGCGGATATTCGAGACAGGAAAAGATTTTAACATACTGCGTTGTTAATAAATTTGAGATGCCAAAACTCAAAGATCTGGTTCATTCTCTTGATCCAAGGGCATTTATCGTAACGGAAGATGTTCACGAGGTTGAGGGCGTACGCGTAAAACGCAGAGGAAATTAATTAAAGATACTATGTCTGTTTATTTATTATAATTTATGGTATCATCATTTGTATGACAAACTTTTTTTCTAAAGATGACAATAACACAAATAATCTGTTCTCTGACGGGATAGATTTGTCCGCAGATGATTTATTTGGTTCATCCGATTCAATAAATACTGCTCAAGAATCAGAGAAAAAAACACAGGTAAAACCGAAAGATAATTCTCTTGACGGTCAGTACAATGCTCTTAAAGATAATTATGAACAAATATTTATTGAAGCAGCAGAAAGTATCAGAAAAGAATTAGATACAATAAAACCTCAAAATGCTTGTGAAGGATGCTCTCATAAAGATTGTGAGATAAAAAGAAAAGATATTTTTGCACCCTATCCTCCGTCAGGATGTAAGTTAAGAGAATGGCAAATGCAAGCTATTACTTATTTGACAGGAGATTATAAACAGAAATTAAAAGCTGCATATAATGATATAATGGACAAAAAGAAAAACTATGAATGTAACAGATGTGCAGCTTGCTGTATGCTTTCGGTAAGCGAGTATTCATATACACAGTTAAAACAAAGAGCTATGAAAGGCGATAAATTTTCGGAAGATTTTATATCGGTTTTTGTTCCTTATGAATCAGAGGAGGATGCAAAAGAAGTTAATCCGGAATATTTTGCACTCTTGAACAGATTGGTTGAGGATGAAAAAATTTATTATTACTATTGTCCTAAGTTAAAAAATAATCTTTGTTCTATTTATGAGAACAGACCGAATATATGTCGTGATTATCCGCATAATCCCTTAAAGTTGCTGCCTTCACAGTGTTCATTTAATGAATGGAAAGATGAAGTTTCTCATCAGGCTATGCTTCTCAAAGCAAAAACAGATATAATTGCATTCTATAAAGAAAAATTAGGATAATGCGATAAGTATATTCTGCTTTTTTAATACACACAAAGATTAATTTAAAAGCGGTGCGATAAAGGAATAATATTATGATACTGGCAGGAATGAGTTTAGCAGAGTTAGAAGAATTGATGACGGAACTTAAAGCAACAAAGTTTCGGGCAAAGCAGATTCATAATTGGATTTATTCTAAATCTGTATCCGATATAGAGCAGATGACAAATTTATCAAAGGACTTTCGAGAACAGCTAAAAAGCATAGCATCAGTTACAGATACTAAAATTAAAGTAAAACAGGTCAGTAAAGACGGAACTATCAAGTACTTGGTTGAATATCCTGACGGAGAATGCGTAGAAACAGTTTTAATGAGGTTTGATAATCGTGCCAATTTAACAGCATGCGTTAGCTCACAAGTCGGGTGTGCCGTAAATTGCTCTTTTTGTGCAACAGGAAAAAGCGGTTTTAGAAGAAATCTTACTTATAAAGAAATTATTGAGCAGGTTTTAACCATTCAACGTGATACAGGACTTAAAATTACAAATATTGTATTTATGGGACAAGGTGAACCTTTATTAAATCTTGATAATGTTTTAAAAGCATTAGAGATTTTTAACAATGATTTCCAAATAGGACAAAGACGAATTACAATCTCAACAAGCGGAATTATCCCCGGAATAAAAAAGCTGGCAGATATGGATTTGCAATCTACACTCGCAATTTCTCTTCATGCGCCAAACCATGAATTAAGAAAAGAATTAATGCCGATTGAGGAGAAATATCCTATTGATAAAGTTAAACAAGCATTAAAAGAATACGTTGATAAAACGGGAAGAAGAATTACCGTTGAATATATTTTAATTCACAATTTTAATGACACAGCACCCGTAGCAAAAGAACTTGCTTTTTTACTTAAGGATTTAAAATGTAATATTAATTTGATTCCTTATAATTCCGTAATAGAAAATGATTACAAAAAGCCGTCATCAACAGATATAATGAAATTCAAATATTTACTTGAACACTCCGGTAAAAAAGTTACCGTAAGACTGGAGCGAGGTGCAGACATAGATGCAGCTTGCGGACAACTTAGAGGCAAGGGTTAATATATTTGGCAGCTATATACAAGTTACTACAAAAGTCATTCATAACTTTGTGTGAAAACCACCCTAGAGTGGCTTGATGTACATGACAAACAATTATTTACATAAATGCAACAAAAAACATATTTTGTTGCATTCTTTATGTACTTCTTTTCTTCCTTTTATTTCGGATGTAAAAGAAAGAAAAGAAGTACCAAGAAAAGAAGGAAAACACCGAGCTGAATAAG
>CAMORE010000055.1 GCA_946623365.1 uncultured Acinetobacter sp. | reverse complement strand
TTCAAGCTTTTGCAGACGGCTCATTATTAGGCGGTAAAGCGCAAGGACAAGCCGGTATCAGATTGACTTTCTAAAATTATAAATTTATATAATCAAAGAGGGTGACAAAAAACAGTCATCCTCTTTTTAGTATGAAAATTTACAGAAAAATTTGCTATCATTTTAAATCTTCAATAATATTATCAATAATACGTTTTGCGCAATAATTATTCTTCAATTCCAAATCTTTTATAAGTTTTTCTCTTTGTTCTCTTTTATAATCATTTTGATTAATTACAATATTTTGTAAATGCTGATTGAGTTCATTTAAATTATGAGCAGTATAAGAAGCTTCATCAATCTTATTAATTATTTCAATCCCTTCAAAATGCTCAGAGATTAAATGAATTAAGGGATTACCTGATACAAAATACTCATTAAGAAAAGATCCGCAATCTGTAATTAAACATTTTGACTGTTTAAATAATTTCAAATAATCTCCGCCCTGACTGATTTGTCCTATTTTTTCCCAAGATTCATAATAATTATCAAGTTTTTCCTTTTGCATATAGTTTAAATTTAGGACAGAACTGTAAAAAAGCGGATGAGGTCTGAATATCCAATTATATTCAGGGTGAGATTCTGCAAATTTTAATATTTCATAACCGTTCCAATCAAAAGTCCCGAACCGAATGTTATCTCCTGCTACAGTCCAGTGTGGTGCATATATTACGTATTTTCTCTCTTCTTCTTCCGGATTAAGGTAATAGTAATCCAAAATCGGATGCCCCACAGCACAAAGATTTATCCCCTTATTATCCATTTTTTTTGAGTAAGATTTTTTTACGGATTCCGTTGGAACATAGTGCCTGTATAAATATTGATGAAAACGTAAATTGTATTCAAACCATTTTTCTGCAACTACAATAAAATACGGAATATAAAAAGTAAGTGCAAATTTTGAACACATAACGGGCCCTTGTGTTTTATACACATACCATGGATGAGAATAAAATATTAAATCCGGTTTTACCGATAATTCTTCAAAAGGAATAAATGTATCATTTTTTGTATCGTATCCGTATTCAACATTCATACCTTTTTCTTTAAAAAATCTGTAACATTTTTCTACATTTTCTTTTGTTTGATAATTTGTGTTTCCATAAGGAGCGCAATTTTTTGTTACAATAATTACGGGATTAAATCTGCTGTCATTTTCCATCAAATCATATAAAGACTGTGATTTCCACTTTGCTTCATCATAAACATAAAATGCAACATTAAAGCAAGATTTACCTTTTAAAATTTTTAAAACTTTTTTTTGATTTCGCTTTATATAATTAAGGTTCTGATTTAGTTTAAGCCTGTAAAAAAACTTTTCTCCAAAACCTAAAATTTGACCTATTTTTTCATAATCAATATACACAAATAATACTTTCAATTGTTATTCCAAATAATAGTATATCATATTAATAATATTAAGTTATCATATTCAAGTTACTTGAAAATAAACTTAAAGCGCTTGCTATGATGTCAATTCTTATGCATTGTTTGCCGAAAAATTCGGTTATTTATAAATAATAACAATTTAATTTATAACAGTGTGAGTTAAATGAATTGGAGCTGTTAGCACAATTATCAAGTTTGCGCCGGAAGATATTGTTATGTGCTCACCCATTTTTCTCTTAGCGCCGGGGACACACTGAGTTGCACTAAATGCTCTAAACATCACCCATCTTTGATAGTGCGGCATTTTAATATATTCGGCAGGCTCTGTCAACCCGCCTCCTATCAGGTTGTTATTTGAAGTGTAAATATATCCCTTAATCGGAACTATATACCCGTCCGGCAAATACATTTTGTTTACAAAAACTTTCATTGCAGCATGGGTTCCGATTATCGGCTCATTTTTTTTATCTATATATCCGGTTATTTTTGTTCCTTCAGGTATTACGTTTTTATTATACAGAAAAATATCAGATGTCACTTTAAAACTGACGGCATCTCCTTCTTCGCAATAAGCAGTAGAAAATTCCTGAAGAGAAATTACGGGAATATTGATTCCTTCGGGAATATCAAACTCATCATAATCACGAAGCTGAATCTCTGAAGCTGTACATATGCACATTATAAACAACATTAAAACTGTTACTAAATATCGCATACATTAATTATAATAATACTCGAGAAAATGTAAACCCTCTTAAAACATTATTTTAATTAGATTTATCTTTTTCATACATATATTCTTTTATCACATTAACAGGTATTGCAAAACCAATACCGATATTTGATATGTTATTATCAGGATTGTAAATAGCCTGATTAATACCGATTATTTCTCCATGAGTATTTAACAGGGGGCCGCCAGATGAACCGGGGTTAATTGCAGCATCTGTTTGAATTCTGTTTTTAGAATAATCAATTCTTGAGATGATACCTTTTGTCAAAGTTCCGTTAAATCCAAACGGATTTCCTATGGCGAGAACGGTTTCACCTACTTTAATTTTTGCGGAATCTCCTAATTTTACTGTTTGTAATTCATATGGTACGGATATTTTTAATAATGCAATATCTTTTTTTTCACCAAATTTTTTTAAAATTTTCGCCTTATAATCTTGTCCGTTACTCATAGTAACAATAATATCTCTTCCGTCTTCCAATATATGCGCACTTGTTAAAATAGTACCGTTTTTGTCTATTATACATCCTGTCCCGCAAGACAAGCCGTCTTTCAATTGTGAATCAACTGCCACAATAGCAGGATTGATTTTTTCATATACAGAAATATCTTTGTTTTGCTTAAATTCAAAAGAATATGCAGGAATACTTAATATTAAACTGAAACAAATTATGATTATTATTCGAAACATATTTTCCTCCGTATCAACGTATATATTTTCTAAAATGCTTAAATTTATCAATTAATCAAAACAGCAAAAAAAAATGTTAAAGTCGGTAAATATTGCATGGAGTCAAATTTTAATGTATAATTCTCATTAAAGTTGAAAAAAGTTGTCACAATCGACATGAAAAGGAGAAAAATATGTCTAGAATTGAAAGTTTTAAAAGAGCTTTAAGTGAAAAAAGAGCTGTAAAAATTATTTCAGGAATTGATAATTTTGACGCAGAAAGCGTAAAGAAAGTAGTTTTGGCAGCATCAAATTCAGGTGCAAGTGCCGTTGATATTTGTGCTAACCCTGATATTATTGCTATGGCAAGAGATTTAACTGATATTGCATTATTTGTATCATCAGTTGATCCTGAAGAACTTGCTCACGCAGTTGCATTGGGTGCTGATGCAGTAGAATTAGGTAACTTTGATGCGTTATACAAAAAAGGTATTGCATTCTCTGCTTCTCAAGTTCTTAACTTAGCTAAAAGAACAAAAGAACTTATCGGAGATACTTTCTTCTGTGTAACTATTCCTGGTGAATTAGAAATAGCAGAACAGGTAGAACTTGCAAGAGAACTTGAAACATTGGGTGTTGATTTAATTCAAACAGAGGGTCACTTCTCAAAGGAAACTCCTTCTAACGGTGTAAGAGGTCTGATTGAAAGGGCAGAACTTACTATTTCCAATACAATTGAACTTTCAAGAAATGTAGAATTACCTATAATGACAGCAACTGGTATCAATCCTACAACAGCATCTTTAGCATTTGCAGCAGGTGCTTCTGCAATAGGATGCGGTTCTTGTGTTAATAAACTTGATTCAGAAATATCTATGCTTGCTGTTTCAAGAAGTCTTGTTGAAATTGCCGAACGCAGTGCTCAATATACTATGGAATTAGTTTAATAGTAAATTTATATAAATAAAAGCTAAAATAAAACCTTGGGTTATAACCCAAGGTTTTATTTAGTTTTTGATATTGAAAATATTAACCCTAATAGCATAAGAGCAGGATAGAATAGTCCTTTTAGTATTGTAAAAGAACTGACGCCAATAGAAGCAGACAGTGCTGCTGCAATCAAAATTTGTGCGCCGTAAGGAATCATTCCCTGAACACAGCATGAAGTAGTGTCCATAAGACTTGCAGCTCTTTCTGCTTTAACTCCGTACTTTTCCGCCAGTTCTCTCACAATTGAACCGGACGTTATAATTGCAACAGTGTTATTTGCCGTAAATAAATTTATTATGCCAACAAGAAAACAAATTCCTACTTCGCAGGTTTTCCGGTTTTTAATCCATCGTTCCGTTTCTTTAATAATGTATGTAATGCCGCCGTTATATCTGACAAGCAAAAGTAATCCGCCTGCAAGCATTGCAACAACAATGGTATTTGCCATACTTGTAGTTCCGTCGCCTATAAAAGTGAATGCTGTAAAAATATCAAATATACCATAAGACATTCCTATTATTGTATTTAATATAGTTCCAAAAAGTAAAAGAAACATAACATTTACTCCGGAAATACCGAGAATAAGAAGTAAAATATACGGAGCAACTTTGATAAAGTGGTTAATTGTTAGTGCTCCTTCAGAAATATTTATTGTATCAGACGATGTAAAAATCGGTAAAGCATAAAGCATTAAACATAAAATAGCAGGTATAGTAATTATTTTTAAGTTATAAAACATTTCATCCCGCATTTCTACATTCTGAGTTCTGCTTGCTGCAATTTTTGTATCAGATATTAGTGACATATTGTCCCCAAACATTGCTCCGCCGACAGTAGCGCCTAATAATATAGCAGGACTTAAACCCAATGTTTGAGAGATAGAAACTGCTATCGGTACAATTGCTGCAATTGTTCCGCAAGATGTTCCTATGGATAGTGATATTAGAGCAGATATTACAAATAACCCGAGTACCATAAATTGAGCCGGTACGAAATGCTGAGCAATTAAAACCGCCGCTTCCACCCCTCCGACAGCCTTTGCAGTAGCAGTAAAAGCTCCTGCCATTATAAATATAAGACACATTATCATTATGTCTTTGTTGCCCATTCCGAGCGCAAACAGTTCAATTTTTTTGCTTAATTTTTCTCTATGGTTAAGTATTAGCGCTGTTGCAGAAGATATAATAAAAGCAACAGTCATCGGGACTTTTGAAAAATCTCTGGTCCAAAGAGAAAATCCAAAGTAAAAAAGTACAAAAACGATAAAAGGTATTATTGCTTTGAAGCTTGATTCCCGCCACTGTTCATATTCTTGAGTTCTCATTAATGTGAAATCTCCTTTATTTTTTGTATTCTAAAATTAAATATATCTTATGTCAATGACGTTATCTTTTTTTATGGTGATTAAAAACCGGACATACCGTTATTTGTATTACCGGTGCGACAGTATAATGCAATTGGAATTATTTATACGTTATAATATTTTTTAATGTAATATTATGTATAAGAATTAAAATTTATTATGGTGTTTTATGAATAAACAAGAACTTATAGATATTTTAGCGGACAGTGGCAAAAATGAACTGCTTTTTAAAGAAGCGGACAGGGTTCGAAAAGATAATGTTGGAGATGAAGTTTATTTAAGAGGTTTGATTGAATTTTCAAATATCTGTAAAAGACAGTGTAAATATTGCGGTTTGCAAAGCAGTAATCAAAATATAGAACGCTACCGAATTTTAAAAGACGATATTATAACTTATGCTAACAAAGCTGTTGATATGGGATATCGAACCATTGTTCTTCAATCAGGAGAAGATGATTATTATGATACCGATAAGATGATTGAGATTATACAAGAATTAAAAAAAATGGATATTGCTTTAACATTAAGTATAGGAGAAAAAACTTATGATGAGCTTAAGGCATTTAAAGACGCAGGAGCTGACCGATATCTTTTAAGAATAGAGACAACTGATAAAAACTTATATAAAGAAATGCATCCGAATGCAAGTTATGAAAATAGAATAAGATGTCTGCATGATTTGAAATCTTTAGGATATGAAACCGGCACAGGTTGCTTGGTAGGACTGCCTAATCAAACGATATCATCTTTGGCTGAAGATATATTATTTTTTAAAGAATTAGAGGCTGATATGGTCGGAATAGGTCCGTTTATTCCGCATGAAAAAACACCGCTCAAAGACGCTCCTCAAGGTGATTTTTGGCTGGCTCTAAAGGTTATGGCATTAACGAGGATTAATCTTCCCGATATTAATATTCCCGCTACGACAGCAATGGAAACAATAAATCCAAACGGGCGGATAATTGCTTTACAAAGCGGAGCAAATGTTGTTATGCCAAATGTTACATCGAGAGAATACAGAGCAAAGTATGAAATATATCCCGGGAAAATATGTATACAAGAAAATCCTGAACAATGCAGTGCATGCATAAAAGCAAAAATTAATTCTATAGGAAGATATGTTTCGGAAAATAAAGGATTTAGAAAAATCAATTCTGATAAAAACTAAGGTTTTAATTTTTTTGATGCAAGAAGTGAATTTATTATAGGTAAAAGTTTAGGATTTGCAGAAAAACGTTCACTTAAAATTTGATTTTGCTCAGCAGGAAGTTTTCGTTTGCAAATATCTATAAACTTAGATTTTGATAATATTTGTTTTGAATGGTATGACAAAAATCTTATTACATAACCGTTAATTTCTTTTTTTAGTTCTTCGGATAAACCTAATTTTTTTATCATATTTATTACACTGTCAATTGAACGAAATATACAAAGATATTTATCTGAACGTTCTTTCGTTGCTGAATTGTCATGCACTACGTAGTTGTATAAACATTTGTCTAAATATCCTATATTTTTAGCGTTTAATGTCGCTCCAAAAACAAAAACATGGTCCTCAGCAAGATTTGATTTTGCGAAATGTAATTTGTTCTGTTTAACAAAATCCGTTTTATAAAATTTATTCCAAGCAACCGGATATGTCCCTCCCAATACTCTGGGTTTTATATTCCGCCAGGTAAAATTTTCTTCTTCTCTAATGTTATAATATTTTTGAAATCTTTTTTTTAAATCAAATTGACTTAAATATTTTCCTTTATCGTCAAGCCTTCTAAAGTTAAATATAACCATGTCGCAATTTTGATTTTTTGACTTGTTGTATAAGGATTCTAAAGCATCTTTTTCCAACCAGTCATCAGGGTCCAAAAATGCAATATATTCTCCTATAGCAACTTTAAGACCGTTATTTCTTGACCGTCCGGTTCCTTGATTTTTTTGATTAATAATTTTTATTCTGGAATCTTTTTTTGCATGTGTTTGTAAAATATTTAAAGAATTATCGGTAGACCCGTCGTTAATACAGATAAATTCTGCATCTTTTAAAGATTGTTTTTCCAGAGAATTAAGAGCTTTATCAAGATATTTTTCTTGGTTATATATTGGCAATATAACCGAAACTTTAACTTTAGACTTGCTGTCTTGTTTAAAACTTATGTAGTTGTTTAGTGTAATTAATTTTTGAGTATTATTAATTTGCATGCTGAAACTCATGAATTATCTGATATTATAGAGTATAAAAATCAAACAAAAATAAATTTGCGCTTTCTTGATACAAAAATAAAGAATTGTAAAGAGATATTTTATAGATTTAGCAAAAATATTTTTTTTCATTTTTATATCTGAATAAAGGAGAATAGTATGCAGGTTTCATTTCTGACACAAAATAATACTATAAATAGTATATCTTTTTGCGGTAAATTTGAAACTTTTTGGAAGATATATAATAAAAACTCCAATTCAGTTTTATTAAAAGATACTATTATTAAATCAATTAATGATGATTCAAATTTATTGGGAGAAGGGCTTAACAAAAAAGGCTATTTAATTGATGGAATAAAAGAATATATCATAAGAATTTATAAAAATAATTTTAAGCTTGCTGATTTGAATTCTGAATTTTTAAGACCTCGAAGAAATTATGCGGATACGGTAGACGGAGTTGCGTTAAGAATTCCTGATAAAATAGATATTGTTAAGCGAAAAAAAGGAGAGAGTATAGGTGTAAAGGAATATGGGGTTCGTATTTGTCCGCCTATGGATAACATAAGTATAACAAGGGAAGAGAGTTTAAAATCTCTTAAATTGTACGAAAAAATAAAAGATTTTCCTCTTGACTCGTATAGAAAAGCATACTCTCAAATAAAATTATTTTGCAGTAAGCAAGGATATCAATTTGATATAGTTAATCCTAATAATATACTTATTGATACAAAAACAAAAAAAATTAATTTTATAGATCCAATGGATCCTAAGATTAATAAATGTGAGGAAAAACCTGTAGATTTTTCAAAGTATCATGGATATGACAGTTTATATCCTGTTTTATGCGATTTTCTTATGCATAAAGAGCATTTAAATAATTTAAACAAAATAGAAAAACAACGTTGGATTCAATCAATTAAGACGATAATAACAAAATGCATTATAGCCGGTAAAGATATTGGTTTGGAAAAAAGCTCAGAGAATTTAAAATTTTTATATAATCGGATTGATAAATTATGGTATACACAAGGAGGAGTGCCAAGCAGATATAAGAGCTTTATGACGAAATATGCCGACACTGCTAATCAAGCAAATATAATAAGTGATGCATTAAATTGTAAAAAGCAAGTGGCAGAAAGAATCAGTGCTATAGGAAAAATAAATTCAGACGATTTTGAATTTTTAAAGCCTATATTTAAAAAGTTAATAAAAGCACCCCATCAACCAAAAGTAGAAATTCCAGAAATCTTAAATGCAATACTGGACAAATTATCTGATTTTGGCAAAAAAGTAGCAGTTATAACTCCAACATTAGAAACTCTATTTGATAAAGAGATATTTTTCACAACGAAGAAACGATTATATAACTTATTTATTGCTGTTGCGCCTGATAATAAAAGGTTTTTAAATGAAATAATGAAAAGTGCTAATAATCCTATTGAAAGAATCCTTTACGAACAAGAATTTAAGAAATTAAACGAACAATTGAAAAATGTTTCTAAAAAAACGAAAAATCAAATTATGTTAATTTACGAAGCTTCAAAAAATAAAGATGAAATGCTCAAAGATTTAGCAAGTAAGTTATGGATTAGCAGAACTTGTACAAATACAAATCCTGCTCAAAAACTTTCTATTGAGAATATGATAAAAGCTTATCAGTATATCGAATCTAAAAAACATGAAATTCCAAAAACAAAAGATCTCGTGACTTTGCATAAGATTGTACTTAAGGATACACCGGGGCAGGAAGCTATAATAGGTAATATCAGAACAAAAGAAACGGAATATCTTTTTAATCAAATCTTTAATGTTAAAAAAATTCCTAAAAAAGCGGTGAATCCATATGCGGACAGTAAAGATGTACTAAATGAATTACAAAGATTGGATAAATATATCGAAGAAAATTATAACAATGAAGATGTATATAACGTAGCAGCAAAAATTTTTTTCGATATTGTGTGGATACATCCTTTCTATAACGGAAATGGCAGGGTATCACGCTTATTTACGGAGAAGTTTCTTTTAAGTAAAGGTATAAGATTAATATCTTGGCCCGAAGAAACCTTATATCGGAAAATATATTCTACAGATGAGTTGGCAGAAAAGTTAAAGCAAAATTCTAAATATGAACATGAAGTGATAATGTAGTTTGCATAATTTCAAAATATTATGTACACAGGTTGGTTTAATTTTATTGCTTGTTAAAAGAAATTGTTTTAACATGTAGTCATGATTAAATATGAAGATGCGATAAAGTTAATAACAAGCAAAGATAATTTTTATATTGAATTGGGGTTGGATAGGATTTCGAGTGTGTTAGAAAAATTAGGAAATCCTCAAGATTCATTAAAGTTTATTCATGTTGCCGGAACAAACGGAAAAGGTTCAGTTTGTGCAATGTTGGAGAGTATCTTACGAGAGGCAGGATACAAAACAGGTCTTTATACGAGTCCGCATATATGGGAATATACAGAACGTATTAAAATTAACGGTATAGATATTCCGAAAGAAAAATTTGCAAATTACACAAAACGAATAATTGATTGTAATATACACCTTACTGAATTTGAAATATTAACAGTAATAATGTTTTTATATTTTAAGGAAGAGAATGTTGATATAGTTATATTAGAAACAGGATTGGGCGGGAGATTAGATGCAACGAATGTTATAAAACAAAATCTTTGTTCAATCATTACGCAAATCGATTTGGATCATACGGATATTCTTGGTGATACAAAAGAAAAAATCGCAAATGAAAAAGCCGGAATTATTAAGCAAGGCTGTCCTGTAATAACAAGTATGGGATATGAGTCTATAAAAGATAGAGCAAGTGAACTAAATTCAATGTTTATTTTTGTATATCCCTCTGTGCAGCCGGAATTTATAAATGCTCTTTCTTTAAAAGGAAAACACCAAACAGATAATTTGGCGCTCGTTTTAACAGCGGTAAATTACTTATTTCCTGATATTAGTAAAAACATAATTTTGAATGGTTTAAATAAAGTTAAGCATCCTTGCAGGTTTGAATATATAAAAGATAAAAATATTATAATTGACGCCTGTCATAATCCAAACGGTGTTCAAGCGCTAAGGGAAAATCTTGATTTATACTATCCTGAACAAAAAAGAAGATTTGTATTTGGCTGTCTTAATACTAAAGATTACCAAAAAATGATGAATATTTTATTTAAAGAAGACGATGAAATATATTTATATGAATTTGATTATCCAAAAGCGTGCTCATACGGAGAACTTAAAAACGCTTGCCCGTATGACGCTAAAAGATATCTATTCTCGTCTATACTTACTCCTGACAGATTAAATATTATTTGCGGTTCTTTTTATATGATAAGTTCACTTGATAACAAGCTTTTTACTCAATGCATTCATGCTTAACGGTTTTTGCAAATATGTAAGCATAAACAAAGACTGTGTATGAGGAAAAAATAGATGCTGCAAAAGCTGATATTAAAGGTGCAAATAATGTTCCGCTTAATAACAAATTGAATGGTGAATTTAAAATGCTTGTTAAAATTGCTGTTAAAATAAATAATCCAACCCCTTTAAAATAGGTTTTTGCATCAAGTCTAATAAGTTTAGTCGCTCTGATGAAACGTAAAAATGTAGTATACCATTCTTTTTTTGCAAGAATGCAGCTAAAGACCGGTGTATAGATTCCTATTAATAAAATACAACATAGCGGAATAATTATATAAAATCCTGCTATTAATGCGGAAGATTTTAATGCGGCAGATAGAATGGCAAATATAATAGCGGCAGCAACGTAAAATATGCCGAAAATAATTGTCAGAAGAATTATTCCCAGCATAAGTTTAAAACCAAGAATAAAGCTATTTTTTATATTCAAAAACGGTAATACAGGATTTTCATTTTGTTCCATTAAAGCTTTTAAGCATGATACTCCGTATCCGCAAGGTATTAAAAGCACAATAAAGCCTAATAAATTTAATATATAATATTGAATAGGAGCGATTGCATTTTTATTTGCAGGTGCAAATATATTTCCGTATTGTATTAATAAATTTGCAATAAAAGCAAAACAAAAATACATAAGTACTTTTTTCTTAAACATATTATCTTTAAACATATAATAAAAAGCTTCTTTCATTTTAGACCCTCCATTCTTGTTTTCTGTATGTTAATCATACCAAAATATGTGCATTTTGTAAAAAGTTACAAAATGAGGGTGCGGAAAATTGACAAATTTTTGAGGTTTTTCCGCAAACTCAAATTCTAAATCTTTAGATTTATTGACTAAAGGTACTATTATTGATAAAATAAACTTTTCAGCAGAGAAGGAGGAATTAGTTATGAAATATTCATCAGACGGAACTCAATATCATGTAGGACTCAAAAATGGTGATGTCGGGGAATATGTAATTCTTCCGGGAGACCCTAAAAGGTGTGAAAAGATAGCTAAATATTTTGATGAGCCAAAACTTGTTGCAGACAGAAGAGAGTTTACAACATATACCGGCTATTTAAACGGTAAAAAAGTGAGTGTTACTTCAACAGGCATAGGCGGGCCGTCTGCTTCTATTGCGTTAGAAGAACTTGTTAAAGTAGGAGCAAAAACATTTATCAGAGTCGGAACTTGCGGCGGTATGGATATTAATGTAAAAAGCGGTGATCTTGTTATTGCAACAGGTGCCATCAGGATGGAAGGAACATCAAAAGAGTATGCACCGATAGAATTTCCTGCTGTTGCAAATTTTGATATTGTTACTGCACTAAAAAAATCCGCAGAAAAAAATCATTTTACGTATCATATTGGTGTTGTTCAATGCAAGGATGCTTTTTACGGTCAGCATAATCCTGAATTGATGCCGGTTAGTTATGAGTTGGAAAATAAGTGGCAGGCATGGTTAAAACTCGGTACTTTAGCATCAGAAATGGAATCTGCAGCACTATTTGTTGCAGGAAGTTTTCTTAAGGTCAGGGTAGGTTCTGTATTTTTGGTTGTGGCTAATCAAGAAAGAGAAAAATTAGGATTGGATAATCCTGTTGTGCATGATACTGATTCTGCAATCAAAGTCGCAATAGATGCAATAAAAGACTTGATAAACTAAGCAACAAATTATGTTATGTGATGTATTT
>CAMORE010000054.1 GCA_946623365.1 uncultured Acinetobacter sp. | reverse complement strand
GCCGTTCTTGCAAGAGCACCGCAGGTTAATTCGGCTTTGCCGAACCAGCCATTCAATCCTTCAGCCGAAGGCTGATGTAAACAGCTTATTCAGCCGGTGTTTTCCTTCTTTCTTTGGTACTTTCTTTCTTTTTTCAATAAGCGGAGATGCTTTACTTATCAATTTGCATCTTGGATTTACCCCTTACCTCCGAAATAAAAGGAAGAAAGAAAGTACATAAATACAGAAAATTAATTATTAATAAAAAGACAGAAATTTGACTTTCACCAAGAATTTCTAAACACGTTGACATTCGTTAAGAAATTCTATCCTCTCCAATGGGAGAGGATAGAATTTGGGTGTTATGCAACAAAATATGTTTTTTGTTGCATAAATTGAAAAACCACCCCGGGTTTCCCGCGGGGCGGCTTCAATTTATACTTTTATATTTCCTGTGCAAATTATAAAGGATTAACCTTTATTTTATTTAATCTAATCTCTCACTATATCAAGTTCAACGCTATGCTTGGTGTTTGGTTTGCAGTAGCAAGAAGTGTTGATGATGATTGCTGCAGAATTTGATATTTAATATAGTTAGAAGATTCTGTAGCAACATCAGCATCCTTGATAGAAGAGTTAGCTGATACGATGTTCTCCTTTTGTACACTTATCGCATCAACAGCTGATTCTACCCTGTTCATATATGCACCGATAAGAGCTGTTCTGTTTGATACGTTTTCGATTGCATCATCAATGAATGATAAGAATTCACGAGCAGTTGCATCATCTGTGTATACAGCGTCACAGATTGCTGTTATACAGCTTTTTGCACCTGTGATTGGTTTTCTGTCATCATATACATCATATTTTTTAGCATTGATATCTTCATACTTAGTTCTGTCAGAATAGTTATATTTTCTGCCGTCACTTGATGTATACTCTCCGTCACCTTTAACCCTTGCTTCTAATGCTGTTGTATCGGCACCGGATCTTTTATACCAATCAATATTATAACCGGATTCTCCTTTATGCTCTGATTTAGCATTATTTGTGATAAATAAAGCAGTACAAGTTGCAGCTTCAAAAATAGTATACTTCAAGTTAATAATATTGTTTTTACCGGAATTGTTACTAACTTGAATGTTTATACCGTTAGTAGAAGTAGCTGCGACACTCTTTCCGTCAAGCAGTGTTATGCCGTTAAAGTCGATAACCGTACACAAACGGTTAATTTCTTCCATTCTTTGTTGAACTTCCGTTCTGATTGCTGTCATAGAAGAAGTACCGTACGTTCCGTTTGCTGCTTGTTCGGTCAAATCTCTGATACGTTGAAGATAATCACCAACAATGTTTAAAACACCTTCTGCGGTATCCAAAAGTGATAAGCCCATTGTAGCATTTGATTCAGCAACATCATAACCGGAAATTTGCGCTTCCATTAATGTTGATACTGCAGAACCGGCAGCGTCGTCTTTACCTGAGTTAATTCTGTAACCGGTAGTTAAACGTTCCATTGCAGTATTCATACCGCTTGTTGCTATTGACAAATTGTGCTGCGCTGTCAATGACGCAAGGTTTGTGTTGATTGTGATTGAAGCCATAATCGATTTCCTTTCTTTTCTTTCTTCATCCTTGATAAGCCTATACGCACACAAAGAACGCATAAGCCTTTTATGCTATTCAAAAAAATAGCATAGGGGTAGTATTCACATTTGAAAAAAAGAATTCTTTTCTCTTTTTCCGCTTTTGTTAGGATAAATGTATATTTTATTCCTTCACACTAACATACTAAAATAATTTATTATATTTTTTAATTCTAAATTAGTTAGATTTTTATCATACTTTAGTTTGATTCAACATGTTTTATTCAAATTTGCAAAATTTAGTAATGTATTGTAAAATCAGATTTGTAACTTAAAGGATATTTTATACTGAATGGACATACCGGACATATTCATTAATATATTTATTATAGCTTTTCTGTTATTTGTAAACGGTTTTTTTGTAGCAGCGGAATTTGCCCTCGTTAAAGTTAGAAAGACCCGACTGGAACAGCTTTGTAATGATGGTAATAAAAGGGCTGAAATTGCTTTAAAACTGGTTGACAATGTTAACAAAATGCTTGCAGCGGCACAGCTTGGAGTAACAATTGCAAGTATTGCTCTTGGTTGGGTTGCAGAAGCTACAATGGTAGAATTAATAACTCCGGTGATTAGTATAATTCCGTTTAGTAATATTGCAGCTCACGCAATTGCGATTCCCGTTGCTTTTATTTTGGTTACATACTTTCATGTGCTACTTGGAGAACAATTGCCAAAGTGCCTTGCTCTAAAACATACTGAAGAATTAGCATTAATTATCGCAGCACCTATGAGTTTGTTTATAACATTATTTAAGCCTTTTGTATGGATTCTTCAAATTTCTGGTGACAAACTGCTTAAGATTTTACATGCGGATAATGATGACACATCGCTCGTCCATTCTACCGAAGAATTGGATATGCTTGTGGATGCCAGTTATAATGAAGGTGTTTTGAATGAAACTGAAGCGGAAATGCTTCATAATATGTTTAAATTTTCTGACCTAATGGCTAAACAGGTTATGATTCCGAGAACAGATATGATTTGCGTACCGGAAGATATTTCTTATGACGAAATAAACAAACTGGCATTAGAAAACGGATACACCAGATATCCTGTTTACGAAAAAGAAAATATTGATAAAATCATAGGTTTTATGCATGTAAAAGATTTATATGCAATAGCAATGACTAAAGAAGAATACTCCGTTCCGTCTTTAATACGACCGATTATCTTAGTTCCTGAAACAATGACTTTAGATAATTTAATGCTTGAATTTAAGAAAACACATATTCAAATGGCGGTAGTAGTTGATGAATACGGCGGAACTGCCGGATTAATAACGTTAGAAGATGTTTTGGAAGAAATTATAGGTGAAGTTCAGGATGAATTCGACGAAGAAGAGGAAGGGGTAAATATAGAAGAAATTGCAGAAAATCAGTATATTGCAAACGCTATGATGAGAACTGATGAACTTGCTGAATTCTTTGGACTTAATGCTGATATATTTGAAGAAGATGATGTCGAAACAATCGGAGGTTTGGTAGTTAAGCTGCTAGGCAGAATTGCAGAGATCGGAGATTCGGTTTCTTTCAAAGGTTTATCTTTTACTGTCAAAGAAGTAGACGGCGCAAGAATTACACAACTTGAAATTATAAAAAATTCAACCGACGAACAACCGGAGCAAACTGAAGCATAAAATTAATTGTATTTATGTAAAAATTTGTAAAAATTTGTAAAAAATAAGCAAATTTTTTCAAATAAAATACTTTATATATATGTAAGTGTTTTAGTGTGTAAAGGTAAATATATATGGCAGCATGCACAGTAATATCAGCATTTGTTCCGTCAATTGTTTCAAAATCAATATTTGCTCCAAGAAGAGCAGATAAAAGTGTTGAAGCGGAATCCGCACCTGCAAGCGTAATGAATGCAGGAGTTGCAGCCGTTCAACTTGTAAAATTAGGAGAAGGTGTTGTTGCTGTTGCTGATGATATTAAGAAAACTCCCGCAGTAAATACTGCTATTGTTAACGGAAATGCAAGTGAACTTGCAAAAACAACAAGTATATTTAGTGATATTAATAAAGGGGTCAATACTCTGACAAAGCATATAAGCATTAATGGTATGATTGGAGCTGCAACACTTGCTAATGCACTCAGTTCCGAAGATAAGGAAACCGCTTTGATTCAAAACGGAGCTATGTATGGAGGCATGCTTGCATTTGAAGGCGCTCATAAAATGCTTTTCGGAACTTCTAATGCAATCAGAGAAAACGGAATTAACACAATTAAATCAAAAGAAGGACTGTTAAGCGAAAAAACAGCAAAATATGCAGCTTTATTTGAAAAACAAGAAGAGGCATTAAAAGATTGTGGAGCTGTTAAAAAGTTTATAGGGAAAATGTGTAAATTCTTACCACCTGTTGCAAAAGGCTTATCATTTGCAGGTTTTTCAGTAGGAGGAAGTGCATTATGCTATAATCTTGCCGGTGATGTTATTGATGCATACAAATCAAGAAATGCAGCTTAATTTTTAGGAATTTTCCCATGTTCTTTATAAAGAGTTTGCCAATTAGACTGAGCACTTCTATGGTTATTTATAGTTGCTTCAAGAGAAGCGTTTATTGCATAATACACAACAGGAACTGATGCCAAAAATATTAAAATAGCAACAAGAGCATGTATAAAAATAGTCCGCATAACCTTAAACCGCCGTCTGGTGATTGCTATATCATCCTGTTGTCTTAGAATACTGTTTATTAAGTTTTTTCTTTCTTTTACTGTTAGTCCCTCTATAAAATCAACGTTTTGCGGGTCTATGTATATAACGTATTTGGAATATTTTACATTCCCATCCAGAAAATCCAGACTATCATTATAATCTTTTACTTCCTGTGACAATTTTCTTTCTGTAATATTACCCTGCGTTAGCTTTTCTATAGGTTCACCATCAGCACCATCTTTATTTTCAGAAGCAGAAGCATCGGTTTGTTCATTATTTTGCGCAGACGATCTGGACATCAACGAAGTGTCTTCATCTTGCTTTCCGGCTGCCATTGCTTTATTTTTTAATTTTGCTTTATATTTTTTTATAAAATTGTCATCAAAGTTTTGATTTACTTCAAGTTTTTCTTTTTTTTGCGGCTCGGATAAGTTAGTATTTTCAGTTGTTTGAGCTGTTTCAGGAGACAGAGGTTCCGAAACTTGTTCGGGTTCTTTTAATTCTTCTTGTTTTATTTCATTATTTACTTCCGGCGGGGTTTCCGGTTCTTCAAATAAGGCAGAATCGTCATTTTCATTTATCAACTGAGATTCTGTTGTTAGAGCATTTGCCTGAGGAGCTAATTTTTGCTGTAATTCACTGATTAAATCGTCAGAAATTTCTTCATTTAATGAAGCCAGCTCGCTTATGTCCATTGAATCTTTATTGTTATAAAAACTTCCTGCCATGAAAACTCTCTTTTTTTTGTTATAATGTATACATAATATTATATATTAGATTTTAATGTTAAGCAATCATAAGAGAAGATGAAATGAAGATAGATTTAGATAAGTTAAAAAAACATATACTAAATTTAAATAAAGCTAAAGTACTTGTAATCGGAGACTTAGCCTTAGATGAAATGATTTACGGTGACACTGAAAGAATTTCAAGAGAAGCACCCGTCCTAATATTACAACACTCACATACGAATCACATACTGGGAGGAGCTTCAAACGCCGCACATAATGTTTCCGCAATAAATGGAGGAAAAGTAACTGTTTTAGGCGTAATCGGAGATGATTATCAGGCAAATGATTTGAAGGAGGCATTTAAAAAAGCAAATATTGATTGTTCAAACTTAATTGCAGATAAAACTCGCAAAACGACAACTAAAACGAGAATATCCGGTTCTTGTTCTCAATCAATTACTCAGCAGATTGTCAGAATCGACAGGCAGACAAGCACTCCGCTATCAGCAGAAACAGAAGATAAACTAATTAATGAGATAAAACTTCAAATTCCGCTCCATGACGCAGTAATACTTTCGGATTACCATATTGGTACTTTAACTGATAAAGTAATTCAATCTGTAATTGAAACTGCTAAAATCCTTGATAAACCTGTTATTGTTGATGCTCAAAAAGATTTACACAGATATAAAGGGGTTACGTCTTTAACTCCAAACCTTCCCGATACTCAAAAACATGTCGGCATTTTCTTAAAAAACAAAGCTGACTATATAATGGCAGGAAATAAAATTATTCAAGAAACTAATGCATTTGCAATTCTTATAACTTGCGGTTCTGACGGAATGGTTGTTGTTACTAAAAACGGAAGATATACTCATATTCCTGTGTTTAATAAATCAAAAGTATTTGATGTCACTGGTGCGGGTGATACCGTTACCGCAACTTATACGCTTGCACTTGCAACAGGAGCTGACCCTGTGTATGCAGCAATCATCGGCAACATTGCAGCAGGCATTGTTATAAAACAATTCGGTTGCGCTACAACAAATATTGATGAAATATTATCATCTTTACCTAAAAAAATTGAAGTAGAAGAATAGGAGTTTATACATGAAAAATATATTTGGAAAGCTTAATCTTGTTGATATTATTATTATATTAGGTGTTATAGCAGCTTTGGCAGTAGGACTGTTTACTATGAAACACTTTAGACAAACTGCTGATAAACAAATTGAAGCAACTTCCCCCATATCATTTCAAGTATTTTTGAGAGGTGTCACTGTTACCGGAGACGGTTTTCCGATCAAAGCAAATTCAAAAACCTTTATTACAATAAGAAATGTTCCTTATACAGAACTTAATGTTAACGGGGTTGTTTATTCTCCGAGACAGACAGCAGTTGCTTCCGCTAAATCGGAAAAGCAATACATACTGGTTAATGATCCGGCTCAACCTGCCATATATGATGCGGTTGTTTCAATAACAGATGTAGCAAAAATAACAAAAGACGGAGCTGTTGTAGGCGGAAACAAAATTAAAATGGGACTTCCTGTTACATTAGAAGGTGAGAACTACAAATTTAACGGAACAATTTCAGACGTACGTGTAACAACTGATATTCAAGTAGAAGATAACGGGGAAGGTGCCGGAGTAAATATTGGGTAGAACAAATAAACGATAGAAATAGGAATACCAAATTGTTAATAAATAAATTTCTACATAAAACACAAAAAATATTTACACCAATTTACGATAATAGTAATATACTTCAGAAAATAGATTGGCTAATCGGGCTTAATATTTTTATCGTTATTTTTAGCTCAACTTTCGCTAACTCAGATCAAATAGGCTATTTTGCATTATTTGCGATTCTGCTTACAGCTATTAAATTGGTTACAAAAAACGGAGAAAAATTTGAACTGAGCTTAGCCGATAAATTTTTACTTTTGTATTTTATTTTTGTAATTATAAGTGTTGCCGGTTCTTCACTGCTGTATTTGAGTTTAAAAGGATTTTTTAAAACATTAACCTATCTTGGATTTTATATAACGGTTGTTCATTATCTGAAAGACAATAAAAATATGATTAAATGGATATTTTTAGCTTTCGGATTATGCGCAGTTTTTGAAACAGTATTTGCATTCTTACAAAATATAGGTGCTGTAGAAGAGATATCAGGCTGGCAGGACATGTCACACCTTAATCCTGAAGAAGTTATGACAAGAGTTTACGGAACAATTAAACCATATAACCCGAATCTTTTTGGAGGGTATATGTTATCTGTAATTCCTGCGTTGTTATCTTTGCCTTTTGCTTTCAAAGACAAGTTACTGTCGTTTAAGTATACCCAACCTGCATTGATAGCGTTAACTTTGTTTTTAGCCTTTTTATCCGTTACAGCATTAGTATTAACAGGCTGTCGAGGTGCTTATATAGGGTTATTTTTCGAATTTTTAATTTTTACATTTATAATTTTTAAATTATTAAAACCTCAACTAAAAAAAATCTTTACAATGTTATTAGTTTTTTTAACACTTGCAGTCTCATTTATAATTATTTCAACAGCATCACTCAGAGCAAGAATTTTCTCAATATTTGCAATGAGAAGTGACAGCTCAAATTCATTCAGATTTAATGTTTATAACTCTTGTATTCAAATGTTTAAAGATAATTGGCTTCTTGGAATAGGATGCGGAAATCAAAATTTTAGGGAAATTTATGGGTTATATATGAGAACAGGTTTTGATGCTCTTAGTGCATATAATATTTATCTGGAAACGGCTGTTGAAAGCGGAATTTTTGCTCTTTTAGGATTCGTTTCTTTCCTAATTACTAATATTATAAAAGCTTTAAGATTTATTTTTTCGACAAAGACTATAGAAACTGTATTTGTTCTGTCAGCTATGATATCAATAATCGGAATAATGGCACATGGAATTGTTGATACGGTATTTTTCAGACCACAAATACAATTTACATTTTGGATAATGATTGGTATAATTAGAGTACTTACAAAATAAAATTTAATGTGTGTTGTTTTTAAGGAGATAAAATGACCTATATTATAAAATCAATAAGTCCTGTTACAGGAATTAACAGCGGAACAAAATTATTAAGCTGCATGCAAAAATGCAAAATTAATTCTGAATTTTATTATGATTCAGAAAGAATATTGGATAGAATAAATAAGGCAGCAGTCGTAAAGGAACAGCTTTCAGCAGAAAATACCGAACGAAATAATTCAATTAAACAAAAAGCAAATTATGCAAAACTTAATAAATTAGTGTAACTATTAAACCTTTTTTCTGTATAAATTCTGTGATAATATATAATACAGGTTTAATATTATTTTATGGATAGTTGATTATGAAAAGATTTATATGTATAGCTATTAGCATACTATTATGCAGTGTTGCTTTTGCGGGTTTAAGTAAACCGATAAAAGCAGGTGATGACGTTATTGCCGCATCTCTTATAATGCCGTTTAAAGATATCAGCCATAAAAAACGTGTAATTAATAAAATGAATAATCAAGTAAAAGAACTTTCTGAGAGCGAAAAAGCAGTAATAAGAAAATATGTTTATGGTGCAGTAAGAGGTGAAGATACATTTTTATTAATAAACTGCCATTTAAGAAATAATTTACAAGACTATATTCCTAAAAAAGAAATTACTAAACCCTTAAAATGCAGGCTTGATTATTATGCTAACCAGCTTTGTATTCCCATATCAAAAACAAAACTTCCGCAAAATATGATTTTATATAGAAGTACTGATGTAAAAGGCATAAGAACAATGTTTAATGATGCAACTCTGGACAATATAATCTCGCAGCCGGTAAGTTCTGATAATTTGGAGATTTTAAAGAAAAAAACAGACAATAAAAAATATGTTGAAAATGGATTTATGTTTGCTTCTTATGACAAAAACTCAATAAAAAATGCAAATTTTGTGCTTGAGTTAAACGCACCAAAAAATTTGCAAGCAATTTCTATGGAAAACCTTGGAAAGAAAAAAGAAAAAACAGTTTTAATAAATAAAGGAACTACTTGGGAAGTTACAGATGTACTGATTGATAAAGACAGTAAAACAAAAAAAGAATTTTATAAAATAAAATTTAAATTTGTATTGAATAATCTAAAATAGTATTTTGGCAATTATAAATGAATCAATTAACATATTTATTAATAAACTTGCAAGTTATATTATTTTAATGTAAACTTTACTTGAGATGATAATTATTATCTTATCCAACTTTTAGGAAATTTTAAGGAGCAGACATGCACGAATACGTATTTAAAATGAAAAAAGGTGAAATTGAAATAGAACTGAAATCTGATGATTTGGAATTTGTTGAGGAACAGCTTAACAAGTGGAGAGATGAATTATTACAAGATAATGTAAGATAGGTATAGAAAATGACAACTTATTCGTTTAAAGTTACAAAAGGTCGATACCAGCTTTCTCTTACTACAACCGATAGGGATATGATTGTAGATGAGTTTGAAAAATGGGTAAGGAAAGTTTCGGATTATGTACAAAAAAATTCGGAACAGGTTTCTTCTTCTCGCACAAATACAGCAAAAAGAAATACAGAGAAAGAATTAACACAAAAACGAATTGACGAACAACTTAAACGAACTAAAAAAACAGAAGAAAGTAAAGAAAACAACTTCTCTAACAAGGAAAATGAAACGAAAAATAGTTTGGATGCAATTTTTTCAGGTTCTGCAAAAAAAGATAACCGTCCTACCATAAATACGGAAAACGAGAACGTTCAAAATGTTTTTGATGCAATTTTGGATAAATCAATGCAGGAACCGCAGGAAGAGCTTTCATTTAAACCAAGTCCATCAATTAAAAAAGATAATGCATTTTTGAATTATATAAGCAGCAGAAAAGTAGAACGTAAAATAGATTACCTGCTTATGACAGCATACTATTTCACGCAATTTGAAAATAAACCAAGATTTACCCTTAAACAATTAAATGCAAAATTAATGCAAAATATCGCGGTTATACTTGATCATAGCGTTATACAGGAAGGTATCAACAGAGATTATATTGAATGTTTGCCCGATTTAACAGGTGTTGTAGGTGCTTCTGAATACCGCCTTACTGCATACGGAGAAAAAACTCTTCTTGAAGAAGGATAAAACGCTTATTTTAGATTGATATATACCAATTAAATTATACCACTTGACAAGTGTATTTGACATATGGTATAAAGTTAGTGGGGTAAATGTATATTTTTGAGTCTTGCACACATTGCAAGACTTTCCTTTTATAAGAGATAATAAGAACAGGACTATTACAATGAATGATGAAAATAAAATAATAATTACAGTTTCAGGAGCGGATAAAGTAGGTATAGTTGCGAATATTGCGGCAATATTATCAAAATTTAAAGTCAATATTGAAGATATTAAACAAACTCTTATGCAAGGTCACTTTGTTATGTTTATGCTATGCGATATTGAAAAAGCCGAATTAAATTTTAAAGATTTAAAAAATGCACTTATAGAAGAAGGTAACAGGATACAAGTGGAAGTTTGGGTGCAGAAAAAAGGTATTTTTGAAAAAATGCATACTGTTTAAAAATTAGGTAACTTAATTTCATTATGTCTGATAATATTAAAGAGGAATTAGAAAAATTAGAAGAACTGAAAAACTATTTTCAGAGATTGAACAGTAAAATATTACTTTTAAGGCTTATTAAACAAGCAAAAAGTGAATATGACAAATATAATTATAATTCGGGAAGACGTTCCTTGATACAAGCATATTTAATTGATAAAAAAAATCCTGTAATTTTTCGGGGATTGGGCTGTATAAAACATTTTGAGAGCAAGTTCAACTCTGCAATCAGATATTTTAACATGGCATTAAAGTATTCTGAAAAACAAGAAGTTGAATATACATTGATAGGCATGACATACTACGTTCAGGACAGGCTTGATGATGCCGTTAAATATTTTAATCTTGCTATTGAAAAGAATGACAATTACGATAAAGCCTACGAAGGCAGAAATCAATCTATATTGGAAAGTCATATAAAAATTATAGATTTACGAGAAGCATTAAAAAAACAGTTCTAAATTTAAAATACTAAATATAATGCTAAAAAAAAATATTCAGTATATATTTTTTTATTTTTCAATATTTTAATATTACATTGGGAAATTCATACATACCATTTGGAGGCTTAATGAATATTAAAATATTATTGGTAGAAGATCAAAAATTAATGCGTATAGGAATAAAATCACTCTTTAATGATTATCCTGAAATGGAAGTTATCGGAGAGGCAGTTAACGGAAAAGAAGCAATTGAAAAGGCAAAACTGATAAAACCCGATATTGTATTAATGGATATAGGGCTGCCTGATATTTCAGGAATAGATGCAGCGAAACAAATTCTGGAATATAACAATAATATTAAAATTATCATGCTTACCTCTCATATTAACGAACAAGAACTTAATGCATCATTCGTATCAGGTGCAAATGCATATGTTATAAAAGACATAAATACCGATTTTTTAATGAGTGTTATTAAAATGGTTAAGGCCGGAGCTATGTGGCTTGACCCGAAAGTTGTACCTTTTATCAGAGATAAACACAGCGGAATAATACCGTCTCGCCAATTGTCAAGGAGCACGTTTAGACAAAATCATTCTAATTTAACACAAAGAGAATATGAAGTACTAAAACTGGTTGTAGACGGACAATCAAACAGCCAAATTGCTAAAACGTTGACAATTAGTGAGCATACTGCAAAAGCTCACGTTTGCAATATTATCCAAAAACTTGTTGTAGATGATAGGACTCAGGCAGCTGTTAAAGCTTTAAGAGAAGGTCTGGTATAATTATTTATTTATTATATTTAACAATCTGCTCCATACTTCATCAATACTGCCGTTAGCATCTATTTTATGCAAAACGCCCTTGTTTTCATAAAATTCAATTAATGGAGCCGTTTCTCTATAATAAGTATCGAATCTGGCTTTTGCAGTTTCTTCGTTATCATCTGCTCTCGTTTTTAATTCAACATTACATTTATCGCAATAATTTTCTTTTTTCGATGGTTTAAATTTTTTATTATATATTTCACCGCATTTTGGGCAAGATTGGCGATGTACAATTCTGTCTATCAAGATTTGTGTATCAATATCAAAATAGATTGCTTTAAAATCCGCAGCTTCACTATCAACTTCTTTATTAATTTTTTCCAACATCTGAGCTTGTGCCAAACTTCTCGGGTAACCGTCCAAGACGTACCCTGCTGTGCAATCATCTTCCTTTAGTCTGTTTTTTATAATATTACCGACTAATTCAGGCGGAACTAACTGCCCTTTATCTATAAATGTTTTAGCAATTTTGCCATCATCACTTCCTTTAGCAATTTCCGCTCTTAACAGTGAACCTGTATCAATATGCGGAAAACCTAAATATTCAGACAGCATATTAGTCTGTGTACCCTTACCGCAAGCAGGCGGCCCTAAAAATATAAGCTCTTTTTTCATTGGCAATCTCCTTATACCTATTGATTATAAAACTAAAATATTGTCATTACAAATATAACTTTTGTAAAATAAATCTGAAAAAAATAAATTCATCTTTACATTTCTTAACAAAATAAAAGAAAAAAGGCAATTTCTGAAAAGTTATATACTTTATATATATGTAAGAGAT
>CAMORE010000053.1 GCA_946623365.1 uncultured Acinetobacter sp. | reverse complement strand
AAATTAATCCGACATCTCCGGGACAAAGAGGTATGACAAAGAGTGATTACCAAGAAATCACTACTCAAACTCCTGAAAAATCTTTATTGATGAATATAAAAAAGACTGCTGGTCGTAACAATACCGGCAGAATTACTTGTCGTCATAAAGGTGGCGGTGTAAAACAGTCTTACCGTATAGTTGATTTCCGCAGAGAAAAATTCGGAGTACCGGCAACAGTTAAGACTATTGAATACGATCCGAACAGAAATGTAAGAATTTCATTAGTATTTTATGCAGATGGTGAAAAAAGATATATTTTGACACCTGAAGGATTAAATGTTGGTGATATTATTGTTTCCGGTCCGGAAGCAGCAGTTCAAACGGGTAATGCGTTACCTTTAGAGCTTATTCCGCTTGGTACTATCGTTCACAATATCGAAATGATACCCGGTAGAGGTGCAAAGCTGGTTCGTTCAGCAGGTAACTTTGCTCAAGTTATGGCAAAAGAAGGCAATTATGTAACAGTAAAATTACCTTCAGGCGAAATGAGAATGATCAGAAAAGAATGCATGGCAACAATCGGAACTCTTGGAAACTCAGAATTCAAGAACTTAAAAATTGGTAAAGCCGGCAGAAAGAGATATATGGGTGTAAGACCTACAGTTCGTGGTGTAACGATGAACCCATGTGATCACCCTCATGGTGGTGGTGAAGGTAAAACAGGTCCCGGCGGACATCCTAAAACACCTTGGGGTAAACCTGCTCTTGGTTATAAGACAAGAAAACAAGGTAAAGCGTCTGATAAACTTATAGTAAGAAGACGTACAAAGTAAGATAACTTGTTAATGGGGTAAAGTTTTGTAAATAAATGTTTACCCCGATAACAAAAAAAATAATTACAAACATTAATACAAATATACAAAGGAGAAATTAATGGCACGTTCATTAAAAAAGGGCCCATACGTAGAAGACGCTCTTCAAAAGAAAATTAACAAAATGAATGAAAATTCAGAAAAGAAAGTTGTTAAGACTTGGTCAAGAGCATCCATGATTATTCCTGATATGTTGGGACATACAATTGCTGTGCACAATGGCAAAACTCATGTTCCTGTATACGTAACAGAACAAATGATTGGACACAGATTAGGTGAATTTGCACCTACAAGATTATATAAAGGGCATGCCGGTTCAGATAAAACGGCAAAAAGAGCATAGTTCTCTTGTAAAAGTTAATCAGAATTAACAAAAACACATCAAACCTGTTGTAATAATTACAATTTGGAAAGTGAAGTTAAAAATATAAGGAAAATAAAAATGGAAGCTAAATCAAGACAAACAGATATTAAAATGACAGCAAGAAAACTTCGCAGAGTAATTAACGAAGTTAGAGGAAAGGCTGTTACTGAAGCTCTTGATATGTTACGTTTTATGCCGTATTTTGCAGCAAAAGTTGTAGAAAAGAATGTAAAAGCAGCTGCTGCAAATGCATTTGAAAAAGATGGTGTAAAAGCGGAAGCATTAAAGATTTCTGAAATTTATGCTGACGAAAGCGCAACATATAAAAGAGGAAAACCAAGAGCTCAAGGTCGTATATACAAAAGACTCAAAAGAACTTCTCACTTAACAGTAAAAGTTAGTAATGAAACAAAATAAAGGAAATAAAAATGGGACAAAAAACACATCCAAAAGGATTCAGAGTAGGTATAATCAGACCTTGGGACAGTACTTGGTACGCTAATTTCAAAGATTATGCCGCTAATGTAGCAGAAGATGCTAAAATTAGAAAATTTATTAAGAAGAAACTATACGCAGCAGGTGTTGCAAATATCTTGATAGACAGAAAATCTCAAAGTATTACTATCACCGTAGTTACAGCTAAGCCTGGTATTGTAGTAGGCAGAGGCGGTCAAGGAATTGAAGAACTTAAAGCTGAAGTTTCAAAATACTTAGGAAAACCTGTTGTAATAAACGTAGTTGAAGTTGCAAGAATAGATGTAGATGCACTTTTAGTTGCAGAATCTGTTGCACAACAGTTGGAAAAGCGTATTGCATTCAGAAGAGCAATGAAACAAGCAATGCAAAGAACGATGAGAGCAGGTGCTCAAGGTATCAAGATTATGGTATCAGGTCGTTTGGGCGGAGCTGAAATTGCACGTAGTGAATGGGCTAAAGAAGGAAGAATTCCTCTTCAAACTCTAAGAGCTGATGTAGACTATGGTTTTACAGAAGCTGATACAATCATGGGTAAGATTGGTGTAAAAGTTTGGATTTTCAAAGGTAACTTAATGCCCGGCGAAAAAGCAGATTTGAACATTAAGTCAAAAAGCTCAAAAGAAAATAATTCAGGTGAACGTTTCCAAGGAAGACGCGGAAAACGTAAAGCAGTAGAAACAAAATAATAAATTAGGAGAACAATATAATGTTAATGCCGAAGAAAACAAAATACCGCAAACAAATGAAAGGTAGAATGAAAGGCACTGAAACAAGAGGTGTTGATTTCGAATTCGGTCGTTATGCACTAAGAGCTCTTGAACCGGGTTGGATTACCAGCCGTCAAATAGAGGCTGCAAGACGTGCAATGACAAGAGAAATTAAACGTGGCGGTAACGTTTGGATAAAAATATTTCCGGATAAACCTATTACTGCAAAACCCGCTGAAACTCGTATGGGTTCCGGTAAAGGTAATGTAGAATACTGGGTAGCGGTTGTTAAACCAAACAGAATCTTATTTGAACTTGATTACTTTGACAGAGAAGTCGCTGTTCATGCTTTAGAGCTTGCGGCACAAAAACTTCCTATTAAGGTAAAAGTTATTGAAAAAGAACCACAAGCATAACGTAAGTGAGTCTAGGCTGAAAGTTTTTAAGCAAGTATCAATACTGACGAAGAAAAATATTAAATTCGGTTTTAGACAAACTAACAAAGTAAAATAAAAGTAAAAATTAAGGAAATAAAAAATGAAATTAAGTGAAATGCGTGAAAAAACAGTTGAAGAACTCAAGCAATTCGTTTTAGATTCAAAGAAATCTCTTCTTGATTCAAGAATTAAGCTTTCTATGCACAAACTTGAAAACACAGCAGAAATCTCTAAAACTAAACGAGCTATTGCTCAAGCAAAGACTGTTATTAAAGAAAAGGAGGCAGCTAATGCCTAAGAAAGAAAAACAAGGTGTAGTTATATCAGATAAAATGGATAAGACCGTAGTTGTAAAAGTTGCATCTTACGATCCGCACCCAAAATATAAAAAGATTATTGAATCTAACAAAAACTACAAAGCTCATGATGAAAAGAATGAATGCGGAATTGGTGATACTGTAAGAATTATCGAATCAAGACCGATTTCCGGAAGCAAAAGATGGGTTGTTGAATCTATTGTTGAAAAAGCTAAGTAGTTTTCAAAAGTGACTGTGTGATTAAGTGACAGAGTGACTAAGTGAATTTAAAATCAATGTCATACGTATCTTGATTATCGGTCGTTAATACATCATTACATAGGTAATGCGCTGTAAAAGGTAGGTTGGGTGTAACCCAACGCAAAGAGAAAAGGAAAAGAAAAATGATACAACAAGAAACAAGATTAGTAGTTGCTGATAACACAGGTGCCAAAGAACTTTTGGTAATTCGTGTAATGGGCAGCTCAAATAAAAAATTCGCATCAGTAGGCGATGTTGTTGTAGCTACTGTTAAGGATGCAACTCCTAATATGACAGTAAAAAAATCTGAAGTTGTAAAAGCTGTTATCGTAAGAACAAAACACGACATTAAACGTGCTGACGGTTCAGTTATCAGATTTGATGAAAATGCTGCAGTAATTATTGCAAAAGACGGAAACCCGAGAGGAACTCGTGTATTCGGACCTGTTGCAAGAGAACTTCGTGATAAAAACTTCATGAAAATCGTTTCACTTGCACCGGAAGTAATATAGAAAGTGAATAAGTGAGCAAGTGAATTAAAACTTTCCACTTACCACTCAAGAATATGTAGTTTGGGTTTTCAACCCAACAAAAATTGGAGAAATAAAAATGGCAAATTCAAAGAAAAGCCTTCATGTAAAAACCGGTGACAGAGTCATCGTTACAGCAGGCAAAGATAAAGGAAAACAAGGTAATATTAAAAAAGCAATACCTTCTGAAGGTCAAGTAATTGTTGAAGGTGTTAACATGATTACCAAAGCTACAAAGGCTAATCCTGCTTATGGCATACAAGGCGGATTAATCAAGAAGGAAGCTCCTCTTGATTCATCAAATGTAATGATAGTATGTCCGGCTTGTGAAAAAGCAACAAGAATAGCACACAAAATCGTTGACGGAAAAAAGGTTCGCGTTTGTAAGAAATGTGGTGAATCACTCGACGTATAATTACTAAATACGCGGCTTGGGAGGGTAAATGAAAATTTATTCCAATGCTGGAAACTGAAGTTAAATGTAATTTTATCCTCGCCTTGTCCTATCGTATCAAATATAAGGAAATAGAAAAATGACAAAGACAAAAAGTTTAAGAGCAAAATACAACGAAGAAGTTAAGGCAGCACTTAAAGAAAAGTTCGGTTACAAAAATGATATGATGATTCCAAAGCTTCATAAAATCGTTTTAAACATGGGAGTTGGAGAAGCTTCTCACAACTCGAAAATAGCTGATGCAATTCAAGCTCAATTAACAAAGATTGCAGGTCAGCATGCAGTAGTTACAAAGGCTAAAAAGTCTATAGCATCTTATAAGTTAAGAGAAGGGATGCCTGTAGGTGCTATGGTTACTTTACGTGGTGAAAGAATGTATGATTTCTTACAAAAGTTAATCTGTGTTGTTCTTCCTCGTATTCGTGACTTTAGAGGTGTTTCAGCTAAGAGCTTTGATGGCAGAGGTAACTATACTCTCGGATTAAAGGAACAATCTTTATTCCCGGAAATTACTTATGAAGAAGTTGATTTGGTAAAAGGTATGAACGTATCTGTTATCACAACAGCAAATACTGATGATGAAGCAAGAGAATTGTTAAGATTACTCGGTATGCCATTCAAAGGTATGAAGGGGTAAATAAAAAATAATTGAAAATTGAAAGTGGAAAATTAAAAATAGTTTAAACTTTTTTGATAGTCCAAAAGAAATTTCAAAGTGATAGTAAATATAAAAACCGGAAAACAGAATATTGAATTATGAAAAATTAAAAAAATTTTCCATTTTCCATTTTCCATTTTCCATTTAGAAAAGGAGATAAATTCATGGCTAAGAAAGCGATGATAAATAAAGAAGAAACAAGAAGAATCTTAGCAGCAAAAGGCAAATACCCGTCTGTAAGATTGCATAACAGATGCTCTATTTGCGGAAGACCTCATGGTTTCCACAGAGATTTTGGTCTTTGCAGAATCTGCTTAAGAAAAATGGCGCACCAAGGATTATTACCTGGTGTTACTAAAGCAAGCTGGTAAGATATTTAATAGAGTAAGTTGATAGAGAATATCCGAATCCTAAGCGTGCTTTAATTTGTTTGAAAAGCGACTTGATATGTGTCAAGTCGCTTTATAATGCAAAATAATAGTTCTAATATGTTTGTATTGTAAAATTTTGTAACAAAAATATTTAAAGATGCTAAAGTTTTTCAAAAAATAGACGATAATAAAATAGAGGACATTATTTTTAAGGAATGTAGTATGAACACAGCTCACAAGTGGCGTTGTTATAATAAATATTCATATCCGTTTTATTGTTATGATAATTCTGATTCAAAGAGCAGAACAATGAAGAAAGAGGGTTTGGATAGATTCATTTCAAAAGATGAAAATAATTATAATGAAAATTTAGTATATTGGAATCAAAATTATAATCAAGAAGGTTAATATATAAACTAAAAGTACCGAAGAGTTATGAATCTTCGGTACTTTTATACGTTAAAATGTGTTTTGTTATAATAAATATTATAGTAAATATCTTACTTATTGTTCCAATATATAATTCAACAATGTTCTGACTCCTGCTCCTGAAGCTCCTGCTATTAATTCTTTTTGAGGTTTATCCAGAAATGCTGTTCCTGCAATATCAATATGTGCCCATTTTACATCTTTAACAAATTTTTTGAGGAATACACCTGCAGCGGAAGCTCCGCCCCAACGTGCACCTGAGTTTTTCATATCGGCAACTTCCGATTTAAGGCTGTCAAAGTATTCATCCCACAGCGGAAGTTCCCAGAATTTTTCACCATTTCTTTTAGCTGTATCAATGAGGTTATGAATAAGAGTTTCATCATTTCCCATAATACCTGCTGCATGAGAACCCAATGCAACCATACATGCTCCTGTAAGTGTCGCAAGGTCAATAACTTCATCAACACCAAGTTCGCACGCATAGCACAGTGCATCTGCAAGAGTTAATCTGCCTTCTGCATCAGTGTTATCAATTTCTATTGTTTTACCGTTTTTGGCTGTAACAATATCTCCGGGTTTGTATGCTTTTCCGCTCGGCATATTTTCGCAGGCTGCAATAATACCATGGACTTCAACTTGCGGATTAAATTCTTTTATTATGCTCATTATACCTAAAACACAAGCAGCACCAGACATATCATCTTTCATAGTAAGCATTGATGAAGCAGGTTTAATATCAAGTCCGCCTGAGTCAAAGCAAATACCCTTTCCTATGATTGCAATTCGTTTTTTGGGATTGTCGCATGTATATTTCATATGGATAAATTTAGGTTCCTGATCGCTTCCTCTGCCTACGGCAAGAAATGCACCCATTCCCATTTTTTCACATTCATCTCTATCATATACTTTCGTATCTAAACCAAAATCTTGAGCAATTGAAGCAAGCTCAGTCGGTGTAGCAAATTGTGCCGGTTCATTTGCTAAATTTCTTGCAAAAGTCATTGCTGCAGCTATTTTTTCTGCTTTTTTTACAAGTTCTGCATTCGCTTGAACAAAAATTTCTTTTACATGAGTGTCTTTTTTCTCTGATTTATATTTGTCAAATTTATAATCCGCAATATATGCTCCCATTGTAAGTTGCTCTGAATAATCAAAATCAATCCCGTCTATAGCAAAAGCAACTTTTTTAGCTTCCATTTGAGAGCATTTTTTTACAGCTTTTGCAACAGCTTCTCTAAGCTTATTAGGACAAAATTCTTCTTTCTTACCGAATCCTACAACCAGAACTTTTCTATATGGTGCATTACCGTATGTCGGAAGTAAATATGTTTCTCCAAATTTACCTTTAAAATCGTCTTCTTCAATCGCGTATTTATTAGCTAAATCGTTTGTTGTTTTTTCACCTTCAAACTGGTTAACAACAAGGATATCAGCTTCAACCGTAAGTACATTTTCAACAACTTTGATTTCCATTATTGTAAAACTCCTTTCTTCTCTGTGTCTTATAGTTAATTTTAACTAATATATACTGAAATAGGAATACTCTATGTATATTAAACAAAGGTTTTAATAAAATAATTTTATAATATGTCCAGAGGATCAATATCTATTGCTAAACGAATATCTTTAGGCATTGTTATTTTGCTTAAAAATTTTGATATAAAATCGTGCCCTTTTTGTGACAGTTTATTTTTTATTAATATCTGAAATCTGTAGAATCCGTTAATCTTTTCTATAACGCATGGAGTCGGTCCTAAAACTTCTAAATACTCACTGAATCCAAATTTATCAGTCATTGTGTTTAATCTCATTGCTATTTCCATAGAAGATTTTTCTGCACGATAATTATTTTCTGATGAAATTATTAATCGTGCAATTTGGCTGAACGGAGGATAATCAAATTCCTGTCTGGATTTTATTTCAGTGGCAAAGAATTTTTCGTAATCTTGAGATTTTGCGGTTTGAAATGCGTAATATTCCGGATTATACGTTTGAAACAAAACTTTTCCTTTAAATTCTCCTCTTCCTGCTCTACCTGCGACCTGAGTCAGAAGTTGGAAACCCCGCTCGGATGCTCTATAATCAGGGACGCTAAACCCTGAATCTGCACTCAAAACTCCGACTAGCGTTACATTGGGATTATCTAACCCCTTTGCTATCATCTGCGTTCCCACCAAAATATCAATTTCACCCTTTTGGAATCTTCCCAAAAGTTCTATATGTGCATTTTTCTTGGTTAAAATATCACTGTCAATTCTTGCGACATTTGCATCAGGATAAAGTTCTTTTATTAATACTTCTATTTTCTGAGTTCCCACTCCTGATGTTGAAAGCGCATCGCTTCCGCATTGAGGACAATAATCAGGAAATGTCATTTCTTTATTGCAATAATGACACTTAAGTTTTTTTATACTTGTATGCCATATCATAGGAATTGAACAATCAGGACATTCTATAACCGTTCCGCAAGCTTTACATTGGGTATATGTAGAGTACCCTCTTCTGTTCATCAGTAAAATAACCTGTTGTTTTCTCTCTAAAGTTTCAGTTATTTCTGTTTGCAACGGCTTTGATATGATTCCCTTATATGCAGCTTTACCGTATTCCTGCATATTTATTACCTGTGGTTTTGCGAGTGGTGAATTATTAAATCGTTTTCGCATTTCAAAAACATTATTATTGTTCGTTGCAAAATAATATGTTGATACATCAGGAGTAGCGGAGCCTAAGATTAAAGGTGCCTGATGGAATTGCGCTAGTCTTCTTGCTACAACTCTTGCATCGTATCTTGGAGCAGGATTTGTTTGTTTGTAAGCTCCCTCGTGTTCTTCGTCTATAATAATTAATCCTATATTTTGAAGAGGTGCAAACACTGCCGAGCGAGCTCCTGCAAGAATTTTTATCTCATTTTTGTATAATCTCTGCCATACATCATATTTTTCACCATCGCTAATTGAACTGTGCCAAATTGCAACATCCCTTATTCCAAACTTACGCGCTAAACGTTTTGTTAACTGGGATGCTAAAGCAATCTCCGGAGCCAAAAATAATACGTTTTTCCCTGATTCTATTACATCTTTTATTAACTTAAAATAAACTTCTGTTTTTCCGGATGCGGTTACACCATGCAAAAGAATCGGGTTTGGTGATTTTAACTTACTTTTTATTCCTTCATATGCTGTTATTTGTTCTCCCTGAAGCTCAAACAATGGTTCTGTTTCTATATCTTTAAAAATCGAAAGAGGATTTCTGTATATATATTCCTCCTCTATTTTTACAAAACCCATTTCTGCCAGTTTTTTCATTGTTGCTCTGGTAGTTTTGGCAATTTCTTCAAATTCGATTAAAGAAGATTTCCCCCGCTCTTTTAAAAACTCTACAATCTCCTTCTGCCGTTTTGTTAATCCGCTCATATCATCTTTTTCAATAATGGAAACCGCTAATTCCACTTTTGCATTTCTTTCAATAAGCTTCATTGGTAAAGCCGCATTTAGCACCGTCACAAAATCTGTGCAATAGTAATTTGCAACCCACTCCAATAATTTTAAATATTTTATGGAAAATAGCGGTGTAGTATCCAATATCCTGTTTATTTTTTTTACCCTGAAATCCCCAGGAATATAATCCGAAAAGCCGACGACAAACGCATTAATAAGCCCCTGTCTTCCAAACGGCACAAGAACAGCCTGCCCTATTTGAATAATATCCTTCATCTCTTCAGGTATCAAATAGCTGAAGGTCTTTACTCCTAATCCCTTAATATTTACAAGAACCATTGCATACTTCATAAAAATATTATAACAGAAAGTCTTGGTATTATAAATTTTATCAAAGTCTTGTATTTTTAATATGTTTATGTGAAAATGGATTTATAACAATTAAAAAATATGGCTGAGTAGCTCAGTTGGTGAGAGCGTGCGGCTCATACCCGCAAGGTCGACGGTTCGAATCCATCCTCAGCTATTTTTTTTGCGGGTAAATCCCCGCCCGCAGTTCTAGCCGAACACAATCGGATTCGTACTATTCGTACTCATCCTCTTGTTGCGTGCGGCTCCCTCTCTGTGAAACTGTCCTCAGGACACTTTCACATTCGGCAGAGTCCGCAAGGTCGACGGTTCGAATCCATCCTCAGCTATTTTTTTGCGGGTAATTCTCCGCACGCAGTTCTAGCCGAACACAATCGGATTCGTACTATTCGTACTCATCCTCTTTGTATTTTTTTGAGTAGTTTGATTATTTCAGCTAGATTGATTTTTTTTTGTGTATTTTAGTGTTTATGGGTATTTTAGCGGTCGGAAGTTTGAAAAAATAAAAAAATCAAACTGGTCGAAAAGTGACTTGTCTTGAATTTTTTGCGTTAAACGAGTCTGCGGATTTTGTTTCTGTGCTAATCGCACTTTTACAAAATTCCTCCGCTCTCTGCAAAAAATTCGCTTTTCTACTCATATTTTTTGCGACTGTTTTCAACTTCAAATTCAGTAATAGCCTGAAATATGCAATTAATTTGATTATTTCGGCAAAGTCACTTTTGCAATTTATTGACGGGTTAAAACCCGTCCTATTTACTGGTCGTTTAGTTATAACAAAACGACAAAAATAGGTAATTTGAAATATTCGTGCATGTTAATGCATGCTATTGCTTTGTATTATAGCCTTTTAATAATTATAATGTAATAAACTGTCCATACTGACTACTCTCAGAAGATGATAAGAGGTCAATTAACCAAGATTCTTGATTATTTTGTTTTCGTTCTAAAAATGCAATTTCTTTCAATTCTTGTAGTCTTTGTTCGCATTCTTCAAGATTAGCTTTATTTCCACTCGTTGCTATTTCCATGAGTTCTGCTTGTTTAGTTCTATAAAGACTCCTATCGATATTATTATACAAATTATTATAATTTGTATTTATATAATTTTGACATTTAAGTGCAGTTGAATAGTCCGTACAATATTGTGACTTTGGTCTATAGCAGTACATATGCCCCGTACTATCAATTAGATAACCTGTCTGTCCATTTTTTACATATAACGCAATATCATTTCCAGAAAAAGGTGATTTTAATTCATATTTTGGATGTTTTGTTAGTATATAATCATATAGATTTTTTGCTTTTATACCACAGTATGGATGATTATGTATATGGATATTAGGTTTTATTTCAAAAAGCATTGATATATCATAAACACTATCAATTTCACCTTCTGCATGTCCAACTACTTCTCCATTTTTATCCAAATAAAAAGCATGTTCTTTTGATTCATTTTGTATTGATTTCATAATTTTTTTTGAAACAAGTCTTGAATATCTATCTTTTACAATAAAGTCATATTTTTGAGCATCATTTAAACTAACCCAATCTTTTGGCAAATATTCTTCTCCCATTTCTTTTTCATATTTAGATATATAGTATTTATAATCTTTTGGATTTTTAAGAGTACAAGGTTTGTTTGATAATCTTCTATGGGGTGTAAACTTTTGCAACATCTCATCCGTTACCTCAATTCTTTCGACCTGTTTTTCTCCGTATTTTGCTATATCTGTTGCTTGTCTTTGACTGTAACTAAATGCTTTTGCTTTCGAAGAAAGCTGTAATACGTCACCTTCAAATTGCGGTGCATATCTTAATTTTGACAAATCTTCTGCAAACATTTGAACCATTTTTGGTTTCCTTGCTGATAATTGTCCAAATGAGTTCACAAAAAGATTTATAACTTGTTTTGTCCCGTTTACGCTTACCATAAATTTTCCCCCAAAAAATAATCTTACATATATAAAGTATTTTTTCCATTAAAAATTGCTTATTTTTTAGTCATTATGAAAAATTTTTAACAAAAAATATTTACCCCCCTCTTGAAAAATTGCACCTTTTTTGGTACAATATAAATATAAAATGAAACGAAGGCGGTTTATTATGGCAAACAAAAAATGTATCGGTTCTAAATTTGACGATTTTCTTGAAGAAGAAGGCTTGCTTCAAGAATCTGAATCAGTTGCAATAAAAAGGGTTATCGCTTATGCTCTTGAGCAAAAAATGCTTGCGGACAATATGTCTGTTAACCGTCTTGCAAAAGAATTAGACACGTCAAGAACTGCAATATCCCGAATCCTTGACCCTGAAAACACATCAATTACGCTTAATACAATAGAAAAAGTTGCAAAATATTTGGGTAAAAGAGTTACAATATCATTTGCCTAGTGGCAAGCCGTAGTGTTTTCAACACCGGCTTCCGCAATCCTTGTATCGTTTAATAGCAACATCTAACTCTTTTTGCGGAGTTTCTTGTGATTTCTTAATAAATCCATGCAATAAAACCATTGTATTATCTTCAACATAGAAAATAACCCTTGCTATGCCGTTTGAAATATTACAACGGACTTCTTCTAGTCCGCCTGTACCGTGCAAAACCCTTGTTAAAGGCATACCAATCGGATATCCGAACTGAACGGTTTTTATATCATATCCAATTGTTCGCATATCTTCTCTCGGCAAAGATTTCAGCCACTCTTTGACAGGTTCGTTTCCCGATGGTGTTTGATAAAAATATACTTCCAAAGGCTCATTTCTGTTTGTCATAGAACAATTATACCACATTTTTAAGAGAAAATTGTCTAAAAATTATACAACTAATTAGCCGAATGGCTAGTTGATATTGTTGCCGACAAGAGCTAATCTGATTGTGTAATAGATTAATTTGGAGGATTTAGTAAAAAGATAAATTAAAAATAATATTTGCTCGTGGGTTCGAATCCCACCCCATCGGCATATCATACTAGGTGTTCAAAAAGGTCAAACAGACTGTTGTTTTACAACACTCTTGTTGCGTGCGGCTCCCTCTCTGTGAAACTGTCCTCAGGACACTTTCACATTCGGCACTGTCCGCAAGGTCGACGGTTCGAATCCATCCTCAGCTATTTTTTTTTGCGGGTAATTTGGTACTTGTCGCTCTAGCCTTTTTAGCAATAAAAAAAGAACTCTCTACATTAATAGAGAGCTCTTTTATTTTATTGCTCCAGGCCAGACTTGAACTGGCACCGAGGGTGAACCCCGATTGGATTTTAAGTCCAACGCGTCTACCGATTCCGCCACTGGAGCGTAATATTAAATTTTCAAAACTCACAGCGGAATCGGTAGACTGG
>CAMORE010000052.1 GCA_946623365.1 uncultured Acinetobacter sp. | reverse complement strand
GTTTAACTTTTTAACTTCCATATCATTGTTAACGATGTACTCAAATGTCATAACTATTTCCTTTCTTTGTCGTAATACTTTTTCCTTTTTGTAAAAAGGAATCAAAAAACTTTTCATATACAATCAGCCGGTATCGAACAATTCGTCCTAGTTAATAAAACCTACCTGCCGACCTTAAACTCGCTACTTCATTACAAAAATCAGGAGGGTGACTAAAAAGTCAAATTTATATCACCACTTCCCAACCTTCCTCATCCGGGGAAGGTGTTCTCGCTCCGGATGGGGAAAGTTAGAGAGGGGTGATAACTAAAAATCTCACTAGCAAAAATTTTGTTAAAATTTGGCTTTTTAGTCACCCTCTGATAATACATTAGTTTTATAGACTTACACTTTTGCTTATATTTTGCGGGGCAAGACTCGCACTACTATATCTGGCACGAAGTCTGCGCATCCATTTCCAAGAAGCATATCAGCTTTTAAGCTAATATGCTTCGTTTATTATTTGTTGTATATTAGAAAATGTATGAAATTATATTATTTTTATTATGATTAAAAACTTAATTCTAAAATTTAACAACTTCATACAGTGGACGAAAAAATGGATTGTTTGCCATTTGTTTATTAATACATTTGCGGTATTTCTTATTTTAGGATTAATTATTGAAATGCCTCTCAATACAGAAACCTTTTTAGATACTATTTCAGTAGCAATGTTTTTCATCTATGTTATGCTACTTTATGTTTTACCAATAAATTTACTAATATCAATTATTGAAAACATTAAAGAAAAACGACTCTTTGTGAAAAATAATATTCTTTTGTATGATAAAAACTACAACCTTTACTATACCTCTGTATTAATTATTATTTTATTAAGTTTTCTCTTTGTAGCTATATGTTTATATCCATATGCATTATTATATTTTGTTATTTATAGTATTTTCTTACTTATTTTTACCATCTTAAAAATAATTTTAATTAAAGTTATTGTATTCTTAAAAAAGTTATTTAAATAATCATTTATAGTTTTCTATGCTTTTTCTTTAGTTTTCTAATTTCTTCTTCTGTGAAATTAAACGGCATGCTTAAATATAAATCTTCCAATTGATTATTTTGTTGCTGTTCGTATGCATGGTTATTTATTCTTATATCTTTTAAGGTATAAATATCATTTTCAAACGAAATCATCTTTTCTACAACGAAGCATATCAGCTCTTAAGCTAATATGCTTTGTTTATTCTTTGTTGTATATTAGAAAATGTATGAAATTATATTATTTTTATTATGATTAAAAACTTAATTTTAAAATTTAACAACTTCATACAATGGACGAAAAAATGGATTGTTTGCCATTTGTTTATTGATATCTTTATGTTATTATTCGTACATTGTTTAATTGTAGAATACCCTTTTGATATCGATGAATTTATTGAAATTATTTGTTATTCTACAATTTTCATTTATTTGATGTTTTTTTGGATACTACCAATAAGTTTAATAATTTTAACTTTTGAACAAATAAAGGGAAGACAATTTTTTATAAAAAATAGCTTTCTTTTAAATAATAAAATCTATAATCGTTTTTATATTTTTTCATTTATTTTTATGCTGTTATGCTGTATAGCCATTGCAATAGGATTATACCCTTATTCAATATTAATTGTAATAGCTTACATTCTGGCATTAGCTCTTTTCGTAATATTAAAAATAATTATAATCAAATTTATAAGTTTTATAAAACATTTGTGGCATTTATTTTTTTCAAAGAAGTAATTATAATTTACCATACTTTTTCTTTAACTTTCTAATTTCTTCTTCGGTAAAATTAAATGGCATGCTTAAATATAAATCTTCCAATTGATTCTGCTCTTGCTGTTCAAATGCATGATTATTTATCCTTGTTATCATATTGTGTGCAAAAGTCGAAGCAATAGATTTTATATCCTCAAAGTTTTTTATTTCACTTATATTTTTATAGTCTTTGAGTTTCCATTTTTCATAATTATACGGATCGTCTGTTTGCGCAGTGAATGAACCGTCAGAATTCACTTTAGCATTTCTTATATTTGCATTATGGATTGTTGCATATAATCCTCTATCTTCAGATGATACTATTGGATGATCTCCTCGAAATGTTATTCTATCATCATATGCTTCACCATTTTTAATTTTGTCGTAATTCTCAACAATCCATTTTTCCATTGCTTCGGAATTTTTGGCGTATTTACTTAATCTTGAACCCTCTTTTGGCATGACTATTTTCTTGTCTTGTAACTTATTGTCTATATCAGGGTCGTTCATATCAACACCATACATTTTTGCAAGTTGCTCTCTGTAATATTTGGATTGTTCAGGGTCAGTTATGTCCTTTAGCGAATAAATATCATTTTCTTCTAAAAATTTATCCGTCAGCGGTTCGCCGTCTTTTAGTTTTAATGAATTTCTGTAATACTCATTTTCGACAAATGCATCTCCTGCTACTTTACTTGCAGCTTTCTGAATTGCCACCCAGGGACGTAAGCCATCATATTTTTCCTTTCTTTGCTTATTTTGACTATTTTCATAATACATCTCAGGTGTTTTCGACAAATCTATATTTTTTTCTACTCCGCCTTCCAAAACAGGTGCGACTTCTTCCGGCTCTTTGTATACATTTTCTTCTACATTGCCCGTCGATAGAAGCGGATTTTCTTCCTGAATTGCTTTCCCTGAATCATTCATATATATTGGAGAACCTATAATATTTTTTGTTCGATTTACAGGTATGTTGCCACTTATTCCGCTATAAAAATCAGGCTGTTTGATATTCCCTGCAAACGATTCCTGATACTCAGGCTGTAATATACTCTGCCAATATCCGCCATCTTGATTGCCTTCTTTATTTGTAAACGGCTCTATCCATTGCGCATTTGGAGAGTTCACTAATTCTTCATAACTTGGGATTCCTATACTTGAATCTTGCGCCATTATTTCAGGCTCGTTATCAAATAATTTTTCTAATGTCATTTGTAATAAATCTTCTTCTGAATAGATCTTGTTTCTTCGTGTATAACCATTTACATAATTTCTAAATCTCATTGTTTTTCCTTTCTGTTTTTCTAAACTTTTATATTTTTTCTTCCGAAAGTCCTTCTACGATATTTATTACCGGCTCTATATTTTCTGTTGTTTCTTCACCAAGTCCGAGAGCAAGCCTTTGTCCTTTTTGTACTTTTCCGATTGCAGATATTAAAAAGTCTATCGTCGCCACTGCATTTTTTGGCATCTCTAAAAATTCTACATCTGCTCTTGTTAATTCTCTTGAATATTCGTCCAAAATAAATTCCAAAATAGACAGCGTTTTGTCGTAAAACTTTATGTGTTTTTCATTAATATCTTTTTTTAATTGTTGAGTATCAGAAATCTTTATTTTTGTCATAATGTTTTCCTATATTTAAAAAAATAAAAAAAATCTCGAAGGCAAGGGTGTGTATATGTCATAAAGGAGTCCGAATAAATAATTTATTCGTGAGAGAAAGGTGAAATGATAAAAAATGCCTTCGAGAAGAGATCCAAGAATTATATAATCAGACACTTTTTATTAACTCTTTATTTCCGTAAAAATCACAAGCATATTGCTTAATTTGTCCGTTTTTGTAACCTTTATTTATACCAAACTTCCAACCAAAAGGTTTGGATTTCTGTTTTTTATAATTCAAACTTTGCACAGAATACAAAATACTGTCTTTCACGCTCATCATTAAATTTTGGGCATTAATTCCCGAAACAGAAGTTTTATTAATCCCGCCGGTAAACAGAACCTCTTTTAACTCTGCAACAGGTTTTTTACAAATAGGACAAAAACCTATTGAAAGAGTTCTATTTGAATATAAATTCGTATCTTCAAGATAATAAATATCATCAGCTTTAAATTGGCAGCAATGGCGCATTACAAAACCTCCTAATAAAAAAATTAAGTCCATAAAATTATAAAAACAGTCAGATTTTCAGGGCTGCATAAAATCCCCTGTACCGCTTATGATTTATCCTACGCTGCGTTAGCTTTGTTTCAAAATCTAGTACCCTTATATACTACAATATTTTCAAATTTAGCCTGATTATTGTAACGCTTTCTTTACATCTAAACCTAAAATGCAATATTTATGGGCATTAATCTTATTCTGTATTTTTCAATATCTGTGATAAAATAAAAGTATAATAAGGAGCAGGGTATGAAAGCAATTGTATTTGATAATGTTTTAAAGCTTGACACAAACTATAAAAAACCGGAGCCAAAAGCAGGCGAAGCTCTTATAAAAGTATCGTTAGCCGGTATTTGTAACACAGATTACGAGATTACAAAAGGATACATGGGATATGTTGGAGTTTTAGGTCACGAATTTGTCGGAGTAGTAGAAGAGGTAAATTCATCCAATCCTGAGGATTTAAATTGGGTTGGAAAAAGAGTAGTAGCAGAGATTAGCTACGGATGCGGGGATCCCTCTTGCCAGTGGTGCGCCAAGAAAAACTACCGCCACTGTCCTAATCGTCATACACTCGGAATTGTTAACAAAGACGGCTGCTTTGCTGAATATATGACAATGCCTGTTAACGTATTGTTTGAAGTACCGGATAATGTTCCTGATGAACAAGCTGTATTTGTAGAACCGCTCGCAGCAGCTTGTGAAATTTCAGAACAGCTGCATATCGAACCTATGCAAAAAATCCTTGTTTTAGGAGACGGTAAGTTAGGATTAACGACAGCTTTAGCACTGCATGTTCAAAATTTGGACGTTACATTAGTAGGAAAACATCAAAACAAACTTGATATTGCAAAAGCACAAGGAGTGAAAACACAGTTATTACAAGATTTAAATATAGAAAACATTTATGATGTTGTTGTTGAAGCAACCGGAACCGCAGGCGGATTTGAAACATCAATGACACTAACAAAACCCAGAGGAACTTTGGTTCTGAAAAGTACAGTTGCTACAGGAAAAGAACTTAATCTTGCACCTATAGTAATAAATGAAATAACAGTTTTAGGTTCACGCTGCGGACAGTTTCCGCCGGCGCTGCGTTTACTCAAAAATAACAGAATAAACTTTAAACCGTTTATTTCAAAAATATATTCGATAGATGATGCTATAGAAGCTTTTGAAGCAAACAAAGCAAAAGATACAATTAAGATTCTTATAAAAATGTAAAATAACTTTTATTAAATCTTTTATTATATAATAAATTCGTAGAAGGAATTAATATGTTTATTATAGAAAAACCTTATGTTTCTGAATTTTTGGTTGATACTATTGTTCAAAATGATTGGTATGTTTTGGACAACGAAGCAGTAGAAGATGCAAATATTGAGGAAGGTGCTTTTAATCTGTGTTCCGAAAAATCTGCTGTTGATTATTATCTTAAACAAGAATTTCCGTTAATTTATTCAAACTCTGAAAATTCAATTCATTGGGTTCTTGAACATTTACCCAAATCAAATTTGAGCGAATATATAAGACTCTTCAAGGATAAAGTACTTTTTAGAGAACTTTTAAAAAAAATGTATCCTGACTTTTATTATAGAGCTGTAAATTTTGATGATTTAAAAACAATATCTGCAGAAACTATTAAATTTCCGATTATATTAAAACCGGCTGTAGGTTTTTTAAGTTTAGGTGTTCATACTATTCGAAATGCGGAAGAATGGTCAAAAACATTAAAAAACTTAAAAGATGAAATGAAGATTGCATCATCTCTTTACCCGAGCAATGTAATAAATTCTTCTATGTTTATTATAGAAGAATTTATAGAAGGCGAAGAGTATGCAGTAGATGCCTACTTTGACAGAAATGGCGATGCCGTAATTTTAAACATATTTCAGCATCCATTTCTGAATTCATCTGACGTTCGAGACCGAATTTATATCATGTCTGCCAGCATCATGGTCAGATACATGGCTAAATTTTCAGCAATTTTGAGAGAAATCGGTGAATTAAAAAATATCAGGAATTTTCCTTTACATATTGAATTAAGAGTAAAAGAGAACGGAGAAATAGTTCCTATAGAAATTAATCCAATGCGCTTTGCAGGATGGTGCACAACTGATGTTGCAAAATATGCTTGGGGAATAAATGTTTATGAATATTTTTATTACCAAAAACGTCCAAATTGGAATGAAATTTTAGAAAAATCAGATAAAAACATATATTATTTTTCAATGGCAGAAGTTCCCGCCGGTATTAAGCACAACGAGATAAGCAAATTTGATTACGAAAGATTTTTATCAAATTATTCAAATATACTTGAAGTCCGAAGAATTGATTTCAAAAAACACCCACTGTTTGCAATTATTTTTGGTTTAAGTAATAATAACAAAGAGATTGAACATATATTAGCAATTAATACGAAAGATTATATAATTTTGAAATAAGGAGTATCCATGAAAATCGACAAAGTACACAACAACAATCCTACTTGTAGAGCAATATTACATATTCAAAACGGAGAAGCAGCATTATTTTCACGTATCTCTAAACCAGAATGGCATATACAGTTTAATGATTTAAAAAGATTACAAGAAAATAATCCTTTTGATATACTAATAAGTGCAGACAAAAGAAACAGATTAGAAGCGATTATAAGAAATCCTGACGGTCAGCTTATGTTAAAACAAAAAGAAGTTTTTTTTAGGAGTTTGTTTAGATTAAATCCATTGCCATTTATAACAAAAATTTGTAATAAAGCAAATGAGTTAAACCAGAAAAAAAATATATAGCTTTTGTGCTAATTAATTTGTACAATTAAAAACTATTCTTAATAGCATTTTTACCGCGAAGCTCACGATGAAAAGTAATAGCAAATCTGTGAGCTTCATCGCGAATTCGTTGTATCAAATACAATGCATTAGAATCTCTGGGCAACAATATTGATTTTGATTTATGCGGCAAAAACACTTCTTCTTCCCTTTTTGCCAAAGAAACAAAATCTATACCGCCTTTGCCGGTTTTGATTCCCATTCCTTCTACAATTTGCATAACACTGGATAATTGACCTTTGCCACCATCAATGATAATTAAATCCGGTTTTTCCCATTTAGGTTCACCTAAACGTTTAAGCCTCCTTGTTAAGACTTCTTTCATTGATAAAAAGTCATCCGGCTTACCTTCCGTCATACGCACTTTAAATTTTCTGTAAGCGGTTTTTTTAGGAAGTCCGTTTTGAAATACTACCATTGATGCAACCGTATTTGTACCTTGGATATGAGAGATATCATAACATTCAATCCTGTTCGGGAAATTGGTCAACTGCAGTTTTTCTGCCAAATAAGAACCTACTTCATTAAAATCATCTCTTATCTCTGCCATCTTTTTAAGTTTTGCATTTTCCAGTGTATTGGAAGCGTTTTTGAGGGCAAGCTCATAAAGTTCACCATACTTACCTCTTCCATTTCCGTAGTTTATAGTTATCTTCTTTCCTGACAACACTTTAAGCCAATCCTGATACAAATCTTTATTTCCGACTTCTTCTAAGTCTTTGGAAATAATCTTATCCGGAAACTCTAATTTCAAATTAGAATAGTATTCCCTAAAAAAGGTTTCAAAATACTCTGTTTTGTCAGCATTATCAACGAAATATGTAAAATCTTTTTTGTCAATTAAACGTCCTTCTCTTATCATCATTATGACAATTACAAGAATGCCGTCTTCATATAAAACTGCTATAATATCTTCATTTAATTTTGTATTTTCATACACGACCTTTTGACGTTCAAGAGTTTTAAGCAAGTCATTGTAACTGTCACGCATTTTTGCAGCTTTTTCAAACTGCTCGGCTTCTGAATATTTAACCATTTGAGCTTGGATTTTTTTTAAAAGTTCTGTTTGTTTTCCGCTTAAAAATAGCTCTACCTGATTTATAAGATTTTGATACTCCTCAGGAGTGACTTTACCCTGACATGGAGCAAGGCACTTCCCTATATGATAATATAGACAGGGTCTGTTTGAGAATTTTGGTGTTTTACATTGTTTTAACGGAAAAATCCTTTTTAAAAAATCCAGAGTAGCATACATTGCGCCTATATCGGTGTATGGACCGTAGAATCTGCCTTTATCTGGATTAAGATTTTTCTTTCGTACGACTTGAATTCTCGGAAAATCCTCATCAGTAATTAAAAAATACGGATATTTTTTATCATCTTTTAACAGAATATTATATTTGGGCTTATGTTTTTTTATCAAATGTGATTCAAGGATAAGCGCTTCAACTTCAGAATCCGTAATGATATATTCCATTTTTTCAATTTGAGAAACAAGTACCGTAACCTTTACGCTGTCATGTTGTTTATGAAAATAACTGTACACTCTGCGTTTTAGATTTTTTGCTTTTCCGACATAAATTATTTCATTCGCCTTATTGTAATAGATATAGCACCCCGGCTGATTCGGAACTAATTTAATTGTTTCTTTTAATTGCTCGTTCATAATGACATTTTATCATATTTATATATAATTTTTAAACAATAATCGTTTTACACAATTAATCTTAAAAAAAATAATAAAGACGAAATGTAAATTTTTGTAAATTTTTGTAAAAATAACACTTGAAAAAATGTAAAACATACCCTTATTAGTTGACTGGAGTTTTTGACGTTATATTATATATAACATGCGGTCATGTACATGGGATAATTATGTCCGTTAGGGGTCAAATAAAGACTCCGCAAGATATACAAGGTTGAAAAATAATAGTAATGCGGGAGACTCTCGCAAAAAAAATTGAATAGATAAAGGTATGTCGCAGTCTTAGTTACGTTTGACTACCCTATAATATATAAATTATAACGTACATCACACTAGAATAAATGAGGTGAATTAATGTCGACAGAATACGCAAAAAGAGTAACGCCAATGGGTATACCAAATACTCGTTTGGACGATTTACCGGATTTAATTGACGTGCAAAAAAAATCATTTGAATGGTTTTTAAAAGAGGGACTTAAAGAAGAGCTTTTAGCTTTTTCTCCGGTAAAAGATTATACCGGAAGATTAGAGTTACACTTCTTACCTAACTACACGTTTGACAATGCAAAATACACAGTTGAAGAAGCTCGTATCCATGATACAACTTATGCAAAACAGCTTCGTGTAATGGTTCGTTTAGTTAACAGAGACAGCGGTGAAATCAAAGAACAGGAAGTATATATCGGTGATATTCCTACAATGACTGACAAAGGTACATTCATTGTAAACGGAGCAGAACGTGTAATCGTTTCACAAATCGTTCGTTCACCGGGTGTTTACTTCAAAAGAGAGATTTCTCCAACCGGTAAGAGATTATACAACGCAACTATGATACCTAACAGAGGTGCATGGTTAAAAATTGAAACAGACTCAAATGACGTAATTTATGTTAAGATTGATAAAAACAGAAAAATCCTTGCTACCACATTACTTAAAGCAATGGGTATTACTGTTGCCGAAATGGAATCTTTATTTACTCACTTTGAATTTTTGAAAAAGACATTAGATAAAGATACAACAGAAACTACGGATGATGCTTTAATTGATTTATACAAGAAATTAAGACCGGGTGACCCTGCATCAGCTCAGGGCGGACGTCAAATCTTAGAATCAAGATTCTTTGACGAAAAGAAATACGATATTGGTCGTGTCGGTCGTTATAAATTAAATAAAAAATTAAATTTAAATATTCCTAAGAATCAAAGAACATTAACAGTTCAAGATATCGTAGCTTCTATCGAATATTTGATTAACTTAACATACGATGAAGGTACTTTAGATGATATCGACCACTTAGGAAACAGAAGAATCCGTTCAGTTGGTGAACTTTTACAAAACCAATTCAGAGTTGGTCTTTCAAGAATCGAAAGAATTGTAAAAGAAAGAATGACTCTTCAGGATTCTGAAACATTAACTCCGTTGAATTTATTGAACACTAAACCATTAGTTGCTTCATTAAAAGAATTCTTCGGCAGTTCTCAGTTATCACAGTTCATGGATCAAATTAACCCGCTTGCTGAACTTACTCACAAAAGACGTGTTTCAGCATTAGGACCCGGTGGTTTGCAAAGAGAAAGAGCAGGTTTTGCTGTTCGTGATATTCACCCTTCACACTATGGACGTATTTGTCCGGTTGAAACTCCTGAAGGTCCGAACGCAGGTTTGATTGGTTCACTTGCGACTCACGCAAGAGTAAACGATTACGGTTTTGTTGAATCTCCGTTCTTTGTTGTTAAAGACGGTGTAGTAACAGACGAAGTTGTTTATATGACCGCAGACGAAGATGAAAACTTCCGTTGTGCTCCTGCAGACGTTCAATTGAACCCTGATAATACATTTAAACAAAAGCAAGTTCCTGTAAGATATAAATCAGAATTTATTATGTCTGATTCATCAAAGGTTGACTATGTAGGTGTTTGCCCGATACAAATTATCTCTGTTGCAACATCAATGATTCCGTTTATTGAACACGATGATGCTAACCGAGCTCTGATGGGTTCAAACATGCAGCGTCAATCAGTACCTCTTCTTATTACTGAAAGACCTGTTGTCGGTACAGGTATGGAAAGAAGAGTTGCAAAAGACTCAGGCATGGTAGTTTGTGCAAAATGTGACGGAACAGTTGAAAGAGTAGTAGGTGAAGAAATTGTAATCAGAGATTTACAAGGAAAAGCTCACTTACATACATTAATGAAATATGTTCGTTCTAACCAAGATACATGTATTAACCAAAAACCGATTGTTCATGAAGGTGACAAAGTTAAAGCGGGTGATGTAATCGCAGACGGTGCATCTACAAGCTGCGGAGAACTTTCAATCGGTAAAAACATTTTGGTAGCATATATGCCTTGGGAAGGATATAACTTCGAAGATGCTATCTTACTTTCTGAAAGATGCGTTCACGATGATATATTTACATCAGTTCACATTGAAAAGTTAGAAATAGATGCTCGTCAAACAAAACTTGGACCGGAAGAAATTACAAGAGAGATTCCTAACGTTTCAGAAGAAGCGTTAAGACACTTGGATGAAAGAGGAATCGTTCGTATCGGTGCAAGAGTTTATGCTGATGATATTCTGGTTGGTAAAGTAACACCGAAAGGCGAATCTGAACATCCGCCGGAAGAAAAATTATTAAGAGCAATCTTTGCGGAAAAAGCAAGAGATGTAAAAGATAACTCATTAAGAGTACCTCATGGTGAAGGCGGACGTGTTGTCGATGTTAAGGTATTTGACAGAGAAAAAGGCGATGAGCTTCCACCGGGAGCAAATACGGTTATTAGAGTTTACATTGCTCAGAAACGTAAAGTATCAGTAGGTGACAAGCTTTCAGGACGTCATGGTAACAAAGGTATTGTATCAAGAATATTACCAAAAGAAGATATGCCGTTCTTACCTGACGGAACCCCTGTTGATATAGTTCTTAATCCGTTGGGTGTACCTTCTCGTATGAACGTAGGTCAAACTTATGAATGCTTGTTAGGTTTAGCGGCATACTTAACTAAAGACCATTATGAAGCTCCGTCTTTCGATGAAAGATATGGTGATAACCAATCTGAAATCGCTACTAAGGCTGAACTTTTAAGAGGTATTAAAGAATCAGGCTGTGATTGGGTAAGAGAAGACGGTAAAGTTTATCTGATAGACGGAAGAACAGGCGAACCGTTTGACGAACCTATTGCTGTAGGTCTTTCATACATTCTGAAACTTGTTCACTTAGTTGATGATAAGATTCACGCTCGTTCAACAGGTCCTTACTCATTAGTTACACAACAACCTTTAGGCGGTAAGGCTCAGTTCGGCGGTCAAAGATTCGGAGAAATGGAAGTTTGGGCGCTTGAAGCATACGGCGCAGCTTACACTCTTCAAGAAATGTTAACAATCAAATCAGATGATGTTAACGGTAGAAACAGAGCATACGAAGCAATTGTTAAGGGTGACAACATCCCAAGACCTGGTATTCCTGAATCATTCAAGGTACTTGTAAGAGAATTGCAAAGTATCGGTTTGGATATTACAGTTGCTAAGAAAAACGGCATGGAAGTTGATTTGATGTCTGATATGGACGACCTTAGAAAGGCTGCTCCAAAGAGAACTTTATCTGATATAGATTCAGAACTCTTAAATATAAACTTCTTTGAAACTTCTACAACGTTAGGCGAAATATAAGGAGATAGGAAATTGTCTACAAGTATTGATTATTTTGATTATATACGCATAAGCATTGCTTCACCTGAAAGAATCTTGAAGTGGTCTTATGGCGAGGTTACAAAACCTGAAACTATAAACTATAGAACATTGAAACCGGAAAGAGACGGTTTATTCTGCGAAAGAATTTTCGGGCCTACAAAGGACTGGGAATGCTATTGCGGAAAGTATAAAAGAGTACGTCACAAAGGTATTATCTGCGAACGCTGCGGAGTAGAAGTTACAGATAGTAAAGTAAGACGTCACAGAATGGGACACATAAAACTTGCTGCCCCCGTTTCTCACATTTGGTTCTTAAAGGGTATTCCTTCATATTTAGGTTTACTTCTTGATATGACTCTAAAGGATTTGGAGCAGGTTATTTACTTTAATAACTATGTTGTAATTGATCCTGCAGATTCCCCGTTTAAGAAGTTCCAATTATTAAGCGAAGAAGAATATGAAGACTTTATACTGGAAAACGAAGAATCCAAATTAGAAGTAGGTATTGGTGCTGAAGCTATTCAGAAGCTTTTGGGAGAAATCAATACAAAAGAACTTGCTGAACAAATCAGAGCCGAGTTAGCGGAAGGTGTTACATCCGTTCAGAAAAAAGGAAAGTTGATTAAGAGATTAAGACTGTTAGACTCTCTGATTTCTTCTGAGACTGAACCTACATGGATGATAATGGATGTACTTCCTGTTACTCCTCCTGATTTAAGACCAATGGTTCAATTAGACGGCGGAAGATTTGCAACTTCTGATTTGAACGATTTATACAGACGTGTAATTAACAGAAACAATCGTTTGCAAAGACTTCTTGAAATGGGCGCTCCTGAGATTATCGTAAGAAACGAAAAGAGAATGCTGCAAGAAGCAGTTGACGCTCTTATTGATAACGGCAGACGCGGAAGAACAGTTGTTGGTCCTAATAACAGAGCATTAAAGTCATTATCAAATATTATAGAAGGTAAACAAGGTCGTTTCCGTCAAAACTTGTTAGGTAAACGTGTTGATTACT
>CAMORE010000051.1 GCA_946623365.1 uncultured Acinetobacter sp. | reverse complement strand
ATGAGAAATAAAACGAATGAAAGTTTACGAACTGCCAATAATCCAAGACAAATCGCGCCGGGCGTAAATTAAAGGAGATAGATTATTTCTATCTCCTTTAATTTTTGTTTTAGCAGGTGATTTGACCACCAAATGCGCGAGCATTTTATCGCGTTGGGCGGATTTTTTGCAGAGAGCGGAGGACTTTTGCGAAAAGAATGCTAATTCTTTGAAGCAAAATCCGTAGACACGTTTAATGCGAACAGGTCAAGACCATCGCGCCGGACGTAGTTGAAAAAGGATTGGAAAGTCCAATCCTTTTATTATATCTAGTTTTTGTTGGGTTTCACCCAACCTACAAACTTAACATTATTAAATTTGTTGAACAATTTAAATTTGCAGTAGACAAGTATTTTTAGGGGTAAATTTATTAAGTAGATGCATTAGGAGGTAAAGGATATCTATTTTTATTTTCATTAAAATATTTAATAATGGCTGTTAAATCATCATCTGTTAAATCAGAACCTCTGTAATATGAATGCACAAAATCAGAAAAAGATTCTGTTCGCGCATAACCATGACAATATTTATCAACCAGTTCTCTATCTACAGTATACGCTACTTCTTCATCAGACATGATTCTTGTTCCTGATTGTTTTTTAGCACTATCTGCATTTGCACTTGCAGATTGCATATTTTGTACAGTATTGCTTGTGCTATCTCCATTTAGACCAAAACCAGGTTTACTACCAATACCATTTTTTACATCTTTTAAAGCCTGCATTAATTTGGTATCTTTATCCCAAATATAACCCATTTTTTTAGCATATGTTATTACTTCTTCCATAGAGATTTCACCACTTTTATCGGTATCAACACCAACAGTTCCGTTTTCATTGTTATCATTAAAAACATCTTCTATATTGAAAATAGAACCTAATTTCCAAGAATTTAACAATGCTTGTACTTCTCCTGCGTCTAAACCTCCGCTACCGTTTGTATCAGCTTTGTTAAATAATTCTTCTATGGATTTATTACTGTTCCAAGCTGCCTTTAAACCTATTTGAGCTTTCTGCCACAAGTTTAAATTATAATCATTGCCCATTTCTGCCTCCTTTATTTTATTTATTAACATTATTGATATCGGCAGATTTTTATAAAACTTTAATTCAAAAGGGTAAAATTATTCTATTCTATTCTATTCTATTCTGTTCTACAAAGCATTATGACTGAGTTTGAGCCAATTGTAAAGATTTTTCTGGAATGCTTAACATTATTAAGTTTTATTACAAGTCCTTCAATTTTTAGGTTTTAGATTTATGGTATGATGTACAAAGGAGTTATTTATGGTTATTATTTATGGAAGGTTATATGGAACAGAGAGAAAAGAACATTCAGTTAATGCAAAAGTTTGAAACAATGATAAATACAGCGGATGAAAAACTGGCTGAAGAGCTTGTTGCATCTGATGCTCCATTTTTTACCCCCGCAAGTCCGGAACCGTTATACGGCGGTAAAGGTTATTTATCTGTCGTTCACTGGATGAGAAGCGGTTTTTCTGATGTTAAATGGAAAATAAAAGATATAATTGCCGGTGATGATAAAGTTGCTGTCAAATGGGAACTAACAGGGACGCATGATGGAGAATTTATGGGAATTAAGCCAAGCGGTAAAAAAATATCTGTTTGTGTAATGAATTTTTACTATTTTAATAAAGACGGAAAAGTTATAAATGACATCGCCGCAGAAGGAATGATTGGCATATTGCGTGGTATAGGAGCAATGTAGACGGATGGATTACAATAAGTACGGTAACGCTCTATATGTAAGATTTGATAGGGGAGATGAAGTCATATCGGGGATTTTAGATATATGTAAAAGAGAACACATTTTATCCGCAACTTATTCAGGTATAGGCGGATGCGGAGATGTTACGGTTTCAACATATATTCCTGATAAACAGGAATTTATGCCTCATAATAAAACAGGACTGTTAGAAATGATTTCATTAAACGGGAATATCTCAGCAGATGACAAAGATAACATATATGAACATACTCACGCAATGTTTTCATATCTGGAAAATAATGAACAAAAGTTTTTGGGCGGACATTTGACAAGGGCAGTTATATCCTATACAGGAGAAATAACTATTAATCTGGTTCAAAACGGAGTTATAAGAAGAAAAAAGGATCCTTTAACAGGAATTGATATTTGGAATTTAAAATAATGAGGTAATTATGAGTATAAAATCAGAAAAAGCAAAAGAACTGTTTAAACAAGGTTATAACTGCTCTCAAGCTGTATTAGGAGTGTTTTGCGAGGAATTGGGCTTAGATTTTGAAACAGCAATGAAAATTGCATCCTCATTCGGCGGCGGTATGGGAAGAATGAGAGAAGTCTGCGGAACCGTAAGCGGAATGTTTATGGCTGCAGGACTTGCATATTCAACTACCGACAACAATAAAGCTGAACAGTATAAAATAGTACAAGAATTAGCAAGAAGATTTAAAGAAAAAAACGGAAGCATTATTTGCAGAGAGCTGTTACAAGGAATAGAAAGTTCAACCTCACCAATACCGAGTGAAAGAACAGAAACATATTATAAAAAAAGACCTTGCATTGAGCTTGTTGGTGATTCTGTTGAAATACTTGAAAAATACATGCTTGAAACAAACAAAATAACAAGCTAACAAACTCTGTGAGTATAAATACCTTTTATATTATCTCTTATATTGTTAAAAGTTGATTCAAGTACATAATCAATATATTCTACAGTATTGTACGCCAGATGAGGAGTTATAAGGACATTTTTCATATCCAGAAGCTTTTCGGTAAGTTTATAATTGTATTTTGTACTCATGGTCTCATTGCCGAGATCTTTTGACTTGCCTTTAACATAATCACTTTCTAAGATATCAAGTCCTGCTCCGCTGACGTGTCCGCTCATTAAATGGTTATATAAAGCTTGTAAATCAATAAGTTCTACACTGGATGTATTAACAATATAAACTCCTTTTTTCATCAGATTTAACTCATTTTCGCCTATAATCTGATAATTTTCGGTAGTAAACGGCATATGCAAGTATATTATATCTGATTCTTTTAATAATTTATCAAACGGAACCACATTACAAAAAGTTTTAAATTGCGGAGCTTCTTTATATGAAGATACAAGAACTTTCATATCAAAAAAATTTGCAATCTCTGCAAGTTTTATCCCTACTTTTCCGCAGCCTATTATGCCGATTGTTTTTTTATTAAGCAACTCGCCTTCATAATTTTTAGGATTAATCTTATGTTCTCTTATATCAAACATTGATGTTTTTATTTTTCTTGTTAAATCAATAATTACGCCGAGTGCAAACTCTGCAACTGCATCTTCTCCATATTGTTCAACATTTAATACATTAATTCTGTTTTTTATACAATAATCCAAATTAATATGAGTAAATCCATGAGAACGAGTTGCTATCATTCTCAGATTCTTAAATTTTTTTAAAACATTTTCTGTAAGAATTGATGATCTGTACACACACAAAATACAAGTATTTTCATATTCCTCATCTGATAATCTTGTTTTCTCGGTCAAGGATTCTTCCTTGAATACGATATTAAAATCACAAAATTGGTTATTTTTAAAAAATTGTTTTTCTGATTCTCTCAAGTCGAAAAATAAAATATTCATAAAAAACCTCTAAAATACAATCATCATAATTATTACACTTGTCAAGATTTTTAATATTAGTCAATAAGATATTAATATTTTTAACCGCTCAGGTTATCTTTTACATAGATAACATTTTATTCATGTTATAATTTAATTAGAGGAAGGTAAAAGATATGAGTTTAGATGTATATTTAGGTATTGATGTAGGATCGGTAACAACAAAATTAGCCTTGATAGATGAAAAAGGCAAGTATATTGATTCATATATGTTAAAAACAGCAGGAAAGCCTGTTGACGCAGTACAAGACGGTCTCAGGCATATAATAAACCAAGCTCTTTGTGAATATAACGTACAAGGAGTCGGAACAACAGGCTCCGGAAGGAATCTTGCGGGTGCTCTTGTTGGTGCAGATGTTGTAAAAAATGAAATTACAGCGCACGCTGTAGCAGCCAGCACTAATATTCCTGGAGTTCAAACAATATTAGAAATAGGCGGACAAGACAGTAAAATTATTATTTTAAGAGATGGTATCGTAACAGATTTTGCAATGAATACGGTTTGTGCAGCAGGTACCGGAAGCTTTTTGGATCATCAGGCGCAAAGATTAAATGTTCCGATAGAGAAATTCGGAGAAACAGCGCTTCGTTCCGAAAATCCTGCAAGAATTGCAGGAAGATGCGGTGTCTTTGCCGAATCGGACTTAATACATAAACAACAATTAGGATACCCTGTCGAAGACTTATTATATGGTCTTTGTCAGGCTTTAGTAAGAAATTATTTAAGTAACTTGGCATTAGGAAAAGAACTACTGCCGATATTTTCTTTCCAAGGCGGGGTAGCTTCCAACACAGGCATGGTAAAAGCTTTTGAAGAAGCTTTAAATGCAAAAGTTATTGTGCCTGATCATCACCAAACAATGGGTGCAATAGGTGCTGCATTGTTAGCAATGGAAAATCATCAGTATAACGAATCTCCGACGAAATTTAAAGGATGGGAAGTCGGTAATATGAATTTCCAATCCGTTACTTGTCAATGCACAGGATGTTCCAATAATTGTGAAGTTATAACAATTTTAGAGGGCTCTGAACCGATTGGACATGTTCAAAAGATAGGTGATATTAAAGGAAATATCATTGCTCGTTGGGGCGGAACATGCGGAAGATGGGATATAGGATAAAACTCAAATCAGAAAAAAGTAATAAAAAAAAAAGAACAAAATAGTTAATCGCTATTTTGTTCTTTTTTTTAAACTGCAATTAATCTTATTTTCTGCTAAATAAGCTTTTCCAGAATGAAACTTCATTATCTACAGCTTTTTTTGTATCTTGAGCAGCTTTCTTTTGAGCATCATATTTTGCTTGTGCTTCTGCTTTTCTTGCTTCAGCAGCTTTTCTTTGAGCTTCTGCCTTTGCTTGAGCTTCTGCTTTTGCTTTTGCTCTGTCAGCTTGAGCTTTATCTATTTTATTATTCAAATTTTGTTCAGCTTTGGTAACTTTATTCAACCCTGAATTAAGAGAATTTGTAAACTTGGTAAAACCGTTTGCAGCAAATACAGAACCTGTAAATGTAACTAATGCTAATACTGTTAATAACTTTTTCATTGTTTTCTCCTTTCTTATTTAACAAAATTTTAGAATAGATTATAAAAATTTTCAAGTAATTGTAATTTTTGTGAACTATATATATAATATATTTATGACAGTTGAGCTAATGGGAATACAAATTAATAATTGTACATTTGAAGAGGGAGTTAATATTGGGATGGACCTTATTGCTTCAGATAAAGTTTCTCAAGTGGTAACTATAAATCCTGAAATGTATAATGAATCAAATATAAATGAAAGTTTTACACAGATACTGCATGAGGCTGAGTTGGTAATACCTGACGGTGTAGGAATTAAAATTGCGTTAATGTTAAAAGGAATAAACGCACAAAGAATACCCGGAGTAGATTTTGCGAAAAGATTATTGGAAGAGTGTGCGAAGAAGTCATATCCGGTAGCTATTGTCGGCTCAAAAGAAGAAGTGATAACAAAAGCTGTCCAAAACCTACAAAACACTATTCCAAACCTGAATATTGCATATTATCATAACGGTTATTTTGATAATAATGATGAAATATATGAAAAACTGAATCAATCAGGTGCCAAATTAATTCTGGCTGCACTTGGTTCACCAAAACAAGAATTTTTTATATACAATGCAAAGAAAATTCTTCACCCTTGTTTAATGATTGGTATAGGCGGGAGTTTGGATGTTTGGTCAGGAGCAGTAAAAAGAGCTCCGAAAATATTCCAAAAATTAGGACTGGAATGGCTTTACAGGACAATTTCACAACCGGAGAGATTTAAGAGAATATTTCCAACCTTACCGTTATTTTTATTAAAAGTTATCACATATAGAGGGAAATAAGAATGTTAACAGACAACGAACTAAAAGAACTCAGAAAATCTTCAAATGAAACAAGAAGAAACATTATATCAATGGTACATTCCGCAAAATCGGGTCATCCGGGAGGTTCTTTATCAGCAGCCGATATACTGAATGTTCTTTATTTTAAGTGTTTAAATATTCCTTCCGAATGGGATAAATCAGAAGAGTTTGACAAACGTGACAGATTTATATTATCAAAAGGACATGCGTCACCACTTTTTTATTCTGTTTTAGCACAATGCGGATTCTTTGATAAAGAAGATTTAAAAAAATTCAGAAAATTTGGTTCTAATCTTCAAGGTCATCCCTCGAAGGGGACATTGCCGGGGATAGAAACTTCTACAGGCTCATTAGGTCAAGGTATATCCATTGCATGCGGGATTGCAATGGGACTAAAGCTTGATAATAATGATGCACACGTTGTTGTACTTGCAGGTGACGGCGAACTTCAAGAAGGTTCCTGTTGGGAAGCATTTATGCAAGCATCTCACAGACAATTGGATAATTTAATTGTATTTATTGATAGAAATTATCTGCAAATTGACGGTAACACTGAAAAAGTTATGGGATTAGACAATCTTCACGACAAATTGAAAGCTTTTAACTGGGATGTTATTGAAATTAACGGTCATGATTACAACCAAATTTATGATTCGTATAATCAAGCAAAGAAGTCGACAAAACCTTGCGCAATCATTGCAAATACTATTAAAGGCAAAGGCGTTTCCTTTATGGAAAATCAAGCAGGCTGGCATGGTAAAGCACCTAATGATGAACAATATGAGCTTGCAATAAAAGAGTTAGAACAAGAGGTATTTTAATTATGACTTGTCCGTTTTCAGAAAAAGAATGCAATAAAACCTGTCCTTTGTATATAAGTCCTGATGATTTAAATGAATTTGTTGTTGCTCGACTTTCCAGCATTGGTGTAATGGAGCGCAAAAACGGAATGTGCTCATTAAGAATGCTTGCCCTTAGCCAAGGACGTGCAATATTTGAGAATACTAAAACTCGGGGATAAAATTTTTAAACCTACAAAATAAAACTTAATGCTACTGAATCAGGATGTTCTATAACTTCTCTAACGTAGTTGTAGTAGTCATTTTTAGTACCGTATTTTTCAATTTTATTTAACAAATCTTCTTTTGATATAAAACCTTGATTGAATGCAATTTCTTCAAGACAGGATATTTTTACCCCTTTATTTAGTTCCATTGTTTGAACAAATTGGCTTGCCTGAAGCATTGAATCATGAGTACCGGTATCAAGCCATGCAAAACCGCGGCCTAAAATCTCAACATTTAATTTTTTATTATTTAAATAAATTTTATTTAAATCCGTAATCTCTAATTCACCACGTGCTGATGGTTTCAATTGTTTAGCATAATTACATACGTTACCGTCATAGAAATATAAACCTGTAACGGCATAATTAGACTTTGGATGAGCAGGTTTTTCTTCAAGAGATATTGCAACATTATTAGAATCAAATTCCACAACACCGAATCTTTCTGGATCTTTAACCGTATACCCGAACACCGTTGCTCCTGAATTTTTCTTGATAGCATTTTTCATTATGGTAGAAAAACCCTGACCATGAAATATATTATCTCCAAGAATTAAAGCAACGTCATCTCCGTTTATAAAATCTTCCGCAATCAAAAATGCATCTGCAATACCTTTTTGAACATATTGTATTCTGTATGTAAGATTCAAGCCGAATTGCGAACCGTCACCGAGAAGTTTGATAAAATTATCAAAGTCGGCTTCATTAGTGATAATCAATATATCCTTAATTCCGGCAAGCATTAGAGTTGACAACGGATAATATATCATAGGCTTATCGTATATCGGAAGTAAAATCTTTGATATTGGTTGTGATGCAGGATATAATCTTGTTCCTGCTCCGCCTGCTAATACAATTCCTTTCATTTATTCAACTCCTTAATTTTTTACAATGATTTAAAAAGCTTTTAACGCCCTTTCAAGACAAAGTTTATCTACGGTACAATATGGTGAAATTACCGAGGATTTTTTAGTCTTTGAATCCGTCATTACGACGTACGGAATATATCGTCCCTTAAATTTTTTCAACAAATTTAAGCCATACAAAGTATCAGCATCCGCTTTTACAAATTTTACATCCGGATGAGACTTAGCCAACTGATTATAAACAGGCGTAAATTTTTTACAAGCACTGCAATCGGATGTATATATGTATAATAAAACACTCTTATTGCTTTTTAGAGCATCTTCATACACTCCCGCATACACAGGTAAAACCATTAATACCATTATTATTGTGATAAGTTTTTTCATAACTATATGATACATCTTTATACAATATTTTCAACATGTAATTACTATGACATAGATATGTGGATAAAAATTAAAATTAAAATATTATTCATATTACTGTTGACTTTTTTATTTACATCATTAAATATCAAGTATGACTAATATGATGAAAGATTATTACAAAATTCTTGGCGTATCGGAATGCTGTTCTGAGCAGGAATTAAAAAGTGCATACAGAAAACTTGCAAGAAAATACCATCCTGACATTGCAGGAAATAGTGATGAAATTGTTTCAAAATTCAAAGAAATCAATGAAGCTTATGAAACTTTGTCTGACAAAGTTAAAAAAGCTGAATATGATACTGTGAATAAATTTTACAATTATTCCAGTGAACAAAAAAATAATAAAAAAGAAGAATTTGTTACAGAACCGAATTTTAAAGAAAATAAAAAAACTGATAAAGAGCCTAATAAGAAATCAGGATTCGGATTTAATTGGGAAGATTTTATATCAAAATATAAAGAGTATGCAAACAATTTTGAACAAGCAAAACAAAATTATGACTCTAAAGCTAAATACGGAAACTCAAAAAGAGGTAAAGATATCAATGCGGACGTAGAAATTACGATTGCGGAAGCTATAAACGGAACAGTAAAAGTTATAAATATGCTTCATACTGATATTTGTCCGAAATGTCAAGGCAGAAAATTTGTTAACGGAACAATTTGTTCTCATTGTAAAGGAAAAGGAGATATTTCAGAGCACAAAAAATTTACTGTCAAAATTCCTTCCGGAATAAAAGATAAATCAAAAATAAGACTTGCAGGAGAAGGGGAAAAAGGTGTTAACGGCGGGAATAACGGTGATATGTATATTACTGTTCACATAAAATCTCCTCTTGACTACAAAACAGAAGGAAATAATATAATTAAAACATTAGTACTTGCACCATTTGAGGCTGTACTCGGAGGAAATGTATCAGTAAAAACATTTGACGGAAGCGTTAATGTAAAAATATCTCCTAACACACAAAACGGTCAAAAAATCAGACTAAGCGGATGCGGACTAAATAATAACGGGAAAATAGGCGACATGATTTTGGTCGTAGAGATTCAAATTCCTAAAAACTTATCACAAGCTGAGATTTTATTATATAAAAAATTACAAGAATTATCTTCTGCTAAAGTTAAATACTAAAATGTTTTGAAATTATCCCTTCTTACACCTCTGCTAATTAAATTTATTTACCCAACACTAACTCTCCCAGATAGGGCGAGTACTCCTGCTCCGAATGTGGAAGGTCGGGATGTGGTGTGTTTCATGTAATAATTATAAAAAGTCTTTTAATTTAAAAGGAAATAAGAGGGGGACTAAAAAGTCCATAAACTTGTAGATATTGACCCCTCACCCCTACCCCTCTCCCGCTAGGGGCGAGGGGTTTCTACGCCAGTTCGTGTAAATTGCAAATTATTATAAATTTGACTTTTTGAACAACCTTTTTGAGCTATTCGGGATTATTTTTTTAGTTACTTCTAAATATGAAAATTATTGTTAAGAAATGTAACAATTATTATAATGTTTGAAATTAGGAAAATTTTATATACTTTATATATATGTAAGATAACTAAGATAGGATATTTAAAAGTGACACACTTTCGCCCTGATAGAACTAATATCACAGTAAACTATGAAGGAATGAACTTCGGTCAATCTGTTGCATACGGTGCACTTGGTTCATTAACCGGCGGTAGTTGCGGATTGAACAGTGTATGGCAAATGCCAAGATATCCTTATATGGCAGGCGGATGCTGCAGCAGCTCAAATTCACAAATCGTAGGAAATGCAATTCTCGGTGGCATTAACATGCTGTTCCAATGCGTTCACAGTTATCATTCAGACAGAAAAGAAGCTAAAGCAGTAAATGAAGAGAAAGTTGCAACAGCGAAATCTAATGTTAAAGCTCTGAATAAAGAGATTGCAGCATTAGAATCAGAACAAGAAGCTCTAAAAGTTGACATTAATACTGCAACTGATTTATCAGGTGTAAAAAAATATTTACTAACTCAATATAATGCATATGATTCTGCAAAAACAGCATTCGATGCATATCAAAACAAAAAAGATATATATACTCAAAAAATTACAGAACTAGAAGAGATCCAGAATGATAATCCTGAGACTATAAAAAGAATTAATGCTTTAAAATTAGAACAAGTTGAGAAAAAAGTTGAAGCTAAAACAGCATTTGATAGTGCTAAAAGAGAACTTTCTAAAGCTATAAGTGAAAGAAAAGCTGAAATAAAAGAACAATTAGAAACTAAAACAAACGATAGAGATGAAGCACAAGAAATAATAGACGGAGCCAAAACAACAACTTCTGCTCCTTCAGCATCAACTCAACCGGATCCTAATGCTTCATTATCAGAAAAAATTAATGATTATGACAGTAACACTGCTTCAAGAAAATTCGGACTAACAAAAAATTCAGACCTAAAATCAAAATTAGCGGCATTTAGAAAAGCCAGCGACAAATTGGCACAAGATCCGTTCTCACTTACAAAAGATGAATTAGAAATATTAAATAATTCCACAACATTAGCCTCTGAATTAAATAATAAAGATGTTACAGAAACTGCAAATGCAATATACACAGATTTATCAGGTTTTGCTGAGAAAAATAAAAATAAGCTTGAACAGTTAAAGCGAATAATAATAGATAAAAAACCAAATGTTAATGATTTAAATACGCCATACTACAAAAAACAAGACAGAATGGTAAATGGTAAAAATTATACTATATACAACGGTCGTAACTCAAGTGACGAGTATATCATTGAGAATAATAATGTAGTACCTATAACACAGGTAAGAGACGGAAATTTATTCCATAAAGCAACTTATAAAAAATAAGTACAACAACCATCATAATATACAGGTAATGAAATAACATTACCGTATACATCACCACATTTAACCCCATCTTACATCTTACAAATTATTCTGCCGGACATATGTTCGGTTTTTTTTATCTGCCCCCCCTTGCGGGGGAAGTGGCACGAAGTGCCGTAGGGGGGTGCTGCTCTGCCCCCCTTGCGGGGGAAGTACCCGTAGGGGGTAGGGGGGTATTGGTCAGCCGCATTGCGGAACACCGCCGATGAGAAAGCGTTCGATAGACAGTTTCAAGGAGAGGGATAGATAAAGGTAGGAGGGGGAATTATAAATTCTGTAAATATATCTTGATTTTTAAATTATTTTATATTATATTTACCCCTGTAGAGTGCTTACGCCAATAGGTCACACTACGTGCGTAAAATGATTTGGCAGTCGTACCAAACGCATATACAGCAAACAGAAAAGGAAAGAAAAATGAACTTAAAAAACAAACAAGAAATTATTTCAAAATTCGGTGCAACTCCGAAAGACACAGGCTCAGCTGAAGTACAAATAGCAATGCTTACTCAAAAGATTTCTGAACTTACCGAACACATGAAATCAAACAAAAAAGACTTTGCAACAAAAAGAGGTCTTTTGATGATGGTTGGTAAGAGAAAAAGACTTCTTTCATTCTTAAAAGAAAGAAACTTGGAAGGATACAGAAGCCTTATAAAGGAACTTGGTATAAGAGGTTAATTATTCAGTATGAACATAACAAAAAAAGAGCTGATACAGCTCTTTTTTTGTTGTTGATTTTTTTAGCAAAAAATAATTATTACAAGTTTTATCTATATTATGGAGATCTCTAAAACTATAAAATATAAACGCAGCAGCTTAAATAAAAGGCGACAGAATTTCCTCGTCCCTTGTGGGAGAGTGGTTGGAATGAGGAGTTTGATTCAGCAAAATTTAGAGTTATTAGAAGTTACCTTAATAAAATAAGGGGTTAATGTGAAAATCCAAACAAATAGCGATAATACTATATCAGAACAAGTTTTTAACGGAAAATGGCTAAGGTCTAAATGTCAGAACAAGATTTCAGACATTTCATCATTTACAAATGACTGTTTTATGTTTAATAATTCAGAACAAAAAATTTGCGATTTTTCTAAATTTGTTAAAGAATTTGAAACAAAATATAAAAAAAGGGCACTGGCAAACTGGGAATATATTACAACACAAAATTTACTTTCAGGATTAAAAAGTTATATAGCTGATTATAAATACAATAAATTCATTCATAAAAAAGAAAATCAAGAAAATTATACTAAATTATACGGACAACCCTGCATAAAATCAAAACCTGTGTTAATACGTATTTTGGAGTTTATAAAAGAACTGTCGCTAGATATTGCGTATTATAAAACAAGTAAAAGATTATCAACTAAAACGGGAAAAATAAACAGTAAAAAAGTTTCACAATATGAAGTATCAAGAATTATTGCAATAGAAAAAGATACTAAGCTAAGAAAACAAGCTTATGAAGCGAAATTTAAAATAGGTGATTCTTTAAAAGATGACATTATAAATGTCATCAAAAAAAGAAATTCATACGCACATAAAAGAGGATTAAATTCTTATTTTGATTTAATACTAAAAACAAAATATAAAACTGATACAGACACATTTATGGATAATCTTAATAAAACATATTTAGGATTAAAACCGGAGATTGACAAAGTATTAAAGGAAACTGATGACAAATTAAAAGAACTTTTTCAAGTAAATAAGCTGGAATATTATCACTATAATTTAATCAATAATCCGAGTGAATATGAAATTTTAAATAATGCCGTAAATAAATATGGGGGGTTGAACCTTGCCAAAAAGTTTTATTCTAAAATGGGTTTTGACATAGATAAACTAATAAACGAAAAAAAGATAATATTA
>CAMORE010000050.1 GCA_946623365.1 uncultured Acinetobacter sp. | reverse complement strand
TCTGGGACGGAAGGATTCGAACCTCCGAGATGGCTGGACCAAAACCAGCTGCCTTACCACTTGGCGACGTCCCAACGTATTTTACACTTATATCATAAAATATCAAGATTTTTTGTCAACTACAAAAGATTATTATAATCATTAAAAAACTGATACATAAAATATTTATATTTTTTTGATATAATTTTTTATTATTAGGAGTTAAGAAATATGGAAAGATTTGTTGGACTCGTTGGCATATTTATAATTTTTTTAATTGCATTTCTTATGTCAAATAATAAAAAAGCAATTAATTACAGAACTATTGTTGTTGGCTTTATATTACAGGTCACGCTGGCATTATTTATATTTAAAGTACCTCTGGGACAAAAGATTTTTCTATGCATAGGACTCTTTATACAAAAAATATTGGATTTTGCAGTTGAAGGCGGGATTTTTGTTTTTGGTCCGTTATTACACAGCAGCAGACTCGCAGAACTGTTTGAACATAGCGGAACTATATTTGCACTTCAACTTATATGCGCAAATATTTTCATGATGGTATTAGTCAATATTTTATATTACTACGGAATTATGCAGCGTGTAGTAGCTGTTCTCGGTAAAGCTATGAATAAAATAATGAGAGTATCAGGTGCTGAAGCATTATCAAATGTCGCAAGTGCATTTGTAGGAAACGTAGTAGCACAAATAATGATTAAGCCGTATTTGGAAAAATTAACTCGTTCTGAGTTACTTGCATCTTTATCAGGAAGCTTGGCATGCATTTCAGGTTCACTTATGCCTATATATATTGGCATGGGAATTCCTGCGCAATACATTCTGGCTTCTTCGGTCATGGCAGTACCAGGCGCTCTTATACTGGCTAAAATTGTATATCCTGAGACAAGAGAACCTGAAACCAGAGACAATATTAAAATATCAAGACGAAGAACCTACATAAATGTATTTGAAGCTATCTCAAACGGCGCAGCAGACGGGATGAGAGTTGCTATAAATATTATAGCTATGATACTTGCTCTTGTAGCCCTTGTAGCATTTATAGACTGGGTTTTAGGAATTGGCGGTGCATTATTATATAAATATATTCCGGGATGTTCACATCTTGCATTCTTAAATCACCTGTCTTTAAGCTATATTTTAGGCAAAATTTTTATGTGGTTTGCTTTAATTATCGGTGTGCCATTTAAAGATTCTGCAATAGTAGGCTCATTGATGGGTCAAAAGATTGTATTAAATGAAATGGTTGCATATGTTAATTTAATAAAAGTTTCAAGTACGATTTCACCTAAAAGCTTTATGCTGGCCAGTTTTGCATTGTGCAGTTTTGCAAATTTCGGTTCTATAGCAATTCAAATCGGAGGTATAGGAGAGCTTGCTCCTAACCAAAGGAAAAACATTGCAAGACTAAGCGTAAGAGCATTAATAATCGGAACTCTTAGCTGTTATCTCTCAGCGGCTATTGTATGCGTACTAATATAACGACGTAATTTCTCGTTCCATATTAAGATTAAGCTTATTAATATACTTTAATTTGTCAGATGCAATAGTTAGCAGTGATATATATTCATTTCGTTCATTACTTATCATAGAAATAAATTGCGGCGGGATACCATAATACTCTCCCCTAAACTCTCTTTCTTGACAACTGTTCAATGTAACATAAATCAGAGCATTTGTATGATGTAACTCGTCAAACATTTCGTTATGACAAGACAACGCACCACTCATACGGTTTTGTTCCATAATAGTGTTCTCCTTATAAATCTTTTCTCAATCCAGTATTACTTTTGTTCTATTTCAAGTATACAATGTAACCCCAAAAAGTTATTAATATATTTTCCAATTTGCAAAATTTAAGAAAATCTATCTTTTACGATTTTTATTCTTCTGTTTGGTTCGTTACCGACTGAAAAACTCTTTAAATTATATTGTTCAATAAGTTCGTGCTGAAGTTTTCTTATTTGTGTATTTTGAGGTAACAGTTCAATTTCAGGAGCTCCTTCCATGACCTTTTTTATAGCTTCTTTCGTTTCATCTAATGCTACCTCAGCTTCATCTCTATAATCTTGTGTTGGAATCACATCACCAGGCTGTATGTCAAGTGCGTCTTTTAGCACTTTTTGAATTTGAGCCATGGAGTTTGTTTTTACATAAAATACTCTTACTCTATATTCTTGCGCACTATTCAAAATTTTAGCACCGCCTTTGGCATAATTTTTGTGAGCAATTACGATATCAGAATCCTCAATATTTCTTGTTATTTCTACATTTAAGTCAAGTCGTTCTATAATTTTTTCAACTATAGTACGTGATACTGCATATAAATATACCTTCTTCAAAGGTTTTACCTTCTCGACATAATCTTGTCTTGAGAACGTAAAATTCATTTTATTATCTTTAGGAGTATCCGCTGTTTGGGTCTTTAATTCATTTTGTAACTCCTGTTTAAGCTCTTTGACAGGTTCTGTAACTTTTGAATCTACCTTCCGTATTTCAGGTCTAATCGGCCATCCTCTTAAGATATAATCTACAGCCTCAGACGTATTTTTATATACGGCAAGAGTATTTCTATCCATAATTTCAATTACAATGTCAAATGTCGGCTGTTTTTCTCTTTCCAATACTGTCTTTTGAGAAGCTCTTCGTTTTGCTTCATCATCACCTAATGTAACAGACTGAATTCCACCAACCAAGTCTGATAAAGTAGGATTTTTAATTAAACTTTCAAGACAATTACCATGTGCTGTTGCAATCAGCATAACACCACGTTCTGCAATAGTTCTTGCTGCCTGTGTTTCCGCCTCTGTACCGATTTCATCTACAACAATAACTTCAGGAGTATGATTCTCAACAGCTTCAATCATTATATCCTTCTGCAGTTCAGGCTGTGCGACCTGCATTCTTCTTGAAGAACCTACCGCAGGATGAGGAACATCTCCATCTCCGGCAATTTCATTTGAAGTATCAACTATCACTACTCTTTTGCCGAGTTCATCAGCAACAAGTCTGGATATTTCTCTTAACTTTGTTGTCTTACCAACCCCGGGTGGACCCAGAAACAAGATACTTTTACCTTGAGTACAAAAATCTTTTATACAAGCTATGGTTCCTGTTACAACTCGACCAATTCGGCAGGTCAAACCTATAACAGTTCCTTGCCTGTTCTTGATTCCGCTAATACGGTGTAGAGTACCCGGAATTCCTGATCTATTATCGTGTGTAAATGGCTGAATTCTTGATATTACGTATTCAATATCACTTTCTTCTACAACAGAATCGCCCAATTTCTCAATTTTACCGCCGGAATGACGGATTTCAGGAATCCTTCCGATATCCAAAACAATTTCTATAACATCATTTAAACTTGCATTACATATGTATGATACAACCTTTGGGGGCATGACTGCTATAAGCTTTTCGAGGTCATTTTGGAATTCCATACTACTCATCATTTTAATATATAAAGCCTTTCCATATATACAGATGGCACACGACCATTAATATGCTATCTCCTAAACATATTATATCATATTTTTATATAATATTAAAGCTTTTTACAATCAAGATATTCAAAGTTTTATCTTATGAATTGTAACTAAAAAAAAAGGCAAAACTAAATGTTTTGCCTGATTTTTCTTATTAAATTTATAACTCTTTTCTTCTTATTCTTCGCAAATGCTATGCAGCACCTGCTCCGGATTTATCCGCTACTTTATTTAGTTCATCTTTCTCTTTATCTTCGTCTTTTACGTCATCTTCCTGCTCACTTTGCACAATTGCTGTAAAAGCCGCATATAATTCTTTTACATCTGCTATCTCATCTATATCAAATGAATTATCATCATTTGTATCAGCATATTTGTATTCATTAACATCTATGCCCATTTTTTTTGCTTCTGAAAAACTAATCTTAGTTGCATGCAACTTGTGAATGAAAAAATTACTTAAATCATTTTTACTAATATCCGCTGACATAATTTAGCTCCTTATACTTATATTCATCTTACATATATATAAAGTATATAAAAGCTTCTCAATTTCACAATTTAATAAATTTGTTACAAAACTTAATAAAGCTGCCTGCATTAAATTATGCAAGCAGCTTTATTATAAATTTAAATTTTACAGCTTTATATTGCTTTTTGAACTTTTCCTGCTTTTAAACAAGAAGTACATACGCATTTTTTTACTGCATGTCCGTTGTTATCCATAACACGAATTTCTTGTATATTTGGTGATTGTCTTTTTACAATTTGTTTATGTGAGAACGTAAGCTTTGCAGCCTTTAAATCACCTTTTCCACATATTTCACATTTTTTACCCATAATTCTATTCCTTCTTTCTAATCTAGTGTAATCCCAGTCTAACTTAAAAGAATTTTAATTGCAAGTATATAATACAGATTACTAATAATCAGACTGTTCATAATCATCATCATCTTTTAAAGAAGATAAATCCGAAGAATAACTTGTATCGAAATCTTCCGGTAAATTTTCGTTATCAGGCCATATAGTATCTTCATCAAATCTGCAAGCATTTAAGTTTTCAGAAGTAGTAAAATCAGAGTTTGACAAATCAGCACTTTGAAAAATTGCACCTGCTAAATCAGCATCAGCAAAATTACCATAGTCAACAGTTGCATAACTAAAATCTGTTCCGTTTAAAACGGATTCGTAAAAAGAACATTCTATTAAAGTTGCTCTGGTAAAATCTACAGATGTCAAATCACACCCCTCAAACTTTACAGCTGTCAAGTGAGAATCCGCAAAAGATGAAGAAGTCAAATCCGCATTCACAAATTCTGCACCTTCAATATTTACATTTGAAAAATCAGTTTCGGAAAGATCTGCTCCCCCTGATATACTTCTGATTTCTTCATTAAAATTATCAACATTATTTATAACAAGTTCTGCTAATTCTTCTTTTGAAAGCATGTGATATTCTCCTAATTAATTAAATTGATTTCCATTGCTAATAGTACAGCTTGCGTTCTATTAGACACTTTTAGTTTTTTAAATATACTATTAAGATGTGTTTTAATTGTAACATCTTGAACACACAATTGATTTGCAATTTCTTGATTATTTGCACCTTTTGCAAGTAATGATAACACTTCTTTTTCTTTAGGTGTAAGAACTTCAATATTAACATTTTTATTTATCGTACGTTCTTTTTTTTGAGATAAGTCGGCTTGCCACTTACTTCTTCTTAATACAGCTTCAATACGTGCCAATAAATTTGGTAAAATAAACGGTTTAACAATATAATCATCTGCGCCAATCTTTAGACCCGACACGACTTTCTGTTCTTCACTCACAGCAGTTATCATTATTACAGGAATATATTGTATTCGCTGATTTTTTCTGATTGCCTTTAAAGTGTCCCATCCGTCCATATTTGGCATCATTACATCAAGTAAAATCAAGTCAAAATGGTTTTTTTCATCACCTAAAATTTTTAATGCTTCAATACCATCCTCAGCAACGGTTACCTCATATCCGTACATGGGCAATGCGTCTTTTAAATATTTTGGATTATCGTCTACAACAAGAATTGAAGCTATTCCGTCCATTCTACACCAATCTTTCTTTTAACGCTTTTAATGCAGCTTGAAGCCTGTCATCAACTTCTAATTTTTGTAATATACTTGCAACATGAGCTTTTGTTGTATTAATACTTACAAACAGCTCTTTTGCAATTTCTATATTGCTGTAACCTTCTGTTATTAGTTTTAAAATTTGAGTTTCTCTGGCTGTCAGACCATAATCTTTTTCAGGAGAAGATTTTATGGAATCTTGTGACTTGGTCGCAGCTTGCAATACGATATTTGATATTGACGGGTCAAACCAAGCAGCACCATCTAAAACTGACTGCACAACTTGAATTAGTCGTTTCGGATTTATCTCTTTTGAGCAATATGCATTGGCACCGGCTTTTAAACTGTTTAAGACTTCTTGGTCGTCATTATGTGAAGTTAATATAACAACTTTTATTTCTTTATTGTATTCCTTAATTTTCTGAGTTGCTTCAATGCCATTCATTCCGGGTAGTCCCAAATCCATGATTATAAGATTTACGGACTCTTTTTCAACTATATTTATACCAATTTCCGCCGACTCAGCTTCATAAATATTGTCAATAAAATCACAAGACTCAAATGCAGTTTTTAAGCCAAATCTTGTAAGTTCGTGATCTTCAATGATTAAAATATTAATTCCCGTAATACTCACTATACCCTGCCCTCATTGCCGCTTCATAATCCGCATTAATATCCGCACATCTTATTAAAGAGCGATCAGCTAACTCATTATCACCTTTTGCACGCAGCACCAGACTTAAATAATAATAATATTTAAAATTATTTTCGTCAATATAATAAGAGTTATTTAAGTATGTAGCAGCCATTTTATAATTACCGTCTTTTATAGCATACTTTGCTAAACCAAGCCATATATCATTGTTTGTCAAATCGACTGAAGCGACTCTTGGTAAATAGTAATCAACACGATGGGGTATGACTTTTAAAGATTCTACCAATAAATCCTCATTCATCTTGTTATTTTTTAATAATTTTTCATATATCTTTTTTGCCTTATCAGACTGTTCCAATGCTAAGTATGATTTTGCAATCCCAACTTTGGGTGCAATATCTTTTGTTAGTTTCTTCGCTTTTTTATAATACATTAAAGAATCTTCATACTTCCTTGTATCATAATTAACATCTGCCAGAGTTAAAGTAGCAAGATAATTTTTATTATCTTCTCTATATGCTCTTGATGCAAAATCCTTTGCTTTTACAGGTTCATCATTCTCATAATAAATTCTTCCCAGAAGAGAATATATATCAGAGCTGTATCGTTTTGCCGTTAGAATTGCAGACTGCAGTACTTTTGTTGCAAGCAAACTTTTATCTTGCAAATGATAATAGTATGCAAGATGATAATCTTTTAAAGCTTCTGATTTTGAAGTTTTATATAAAACATACTCCTCTGTAGCTTTTACCTTTTGCTGAAAATCAGTTGTTAAAAACGGTGTTTTTTTAATTTGTTTTAGCACTTTTAATGCTTGTGAATTTTTCTTCGAATCAGCTAGAATTTTTGCCTTTAAGCTCAAATAGTTTATATTTACATCATTTTCTTTTATCGCATTGTCAATATATTTAAGAGCAAGGGGTAAGTTATTTGATTTATAATATCCGAGTGCGATTAAGAAGTTTTTATAATCGCTTTCTTCATACTTAACAGAATTTAGCAGTTCCGAAGTCGTTTCCAAAGCCATATTATTGTATACAATATTTGAATATGCATCTGCCAGTCCTATAATATCTTTTTTACTTAATAAAGATGAAGGATAGTAATATTTACGCATATCTTTTACATATGATGCTGTAAAATGATTATTATCAAGTCGTTCAATAAGGATATCGGACAAATCAAACAATCCGTATTCAGCCATTTTTATTCCGTATAATAAAAATACATAGTCGTCATGGTCAGCCTTTTGAATCAAATCGTAAAAGTCATCATAAGAAGCCTTTACATTACTTTGAATAAATCTGTTTTCTGCCGAAGCATACTTTGCTTTTATAAAATTATCTTTGATTACCATATCCATATTAGCTACGGTTGTCTCAGTTTTAGCCTTTAGCGGTTTTAATGCAGTTTCAGCACTTACGCATTGCATAAGTGTAAACATTAAAGATACAACTATTAATAAATTTGTTTTATTCATGCTCTAAATCCACACCTACATAGTATTTATTAAAGACTTGTAACAACTTGTTACTACAATTATTTACGATTGAGTAATATAAATCAAGTAAATTATATTTCTCTAATGTTTCATAATCATTTTTATCTATTTTCATGCAATTTTCGGTACAAAATACTTTAACAATTTCACTAAGTTTTATTGCAAGGAATTTTTCCACTACAAGAGGATCAAAATGAGAACCTGCTCCGTCTTTTATAATATTAATTACTTTATCAATAGGCATTTTGTCACGATAATGGCGCTTTGATGTTATTGCATCAAATACATCCGATACGGCAAGAATTCTTCCGCCGAAAGGTATATCATTCCCTTTTAAGTGTCTGTAGTATCCGGAACCGTCAAACTTTTCATGATGAGAACACGCTATTTCTGTTATCTGTTGAAAATCCTTTGACATATGTATCTTTTCTAAAATATGATGAGTTATTTCTACATGCTGCTGTATATGTTTATATTCTTCCGGAGTAAGTTTTCCTTCTTTTTGTAATACTGCATCTCTTATACCTATTTTTCCTATATCGTGTAAAGCAGCTGCCTTTTCTAATATATATAAATCATTTTGTTCCATGCCGAATTCGTTTGCTATCAGGACGGCATACATCTTTACCCTGCTGGAATGACCGGATGTAATCTTATCTCTTGCATCAATAGATGTAGCAAGAGTTTCAATAAAGCTATCCAATACTATTTTTTGCTCTTCTAAAAGTTTTCTTTGCTTTTCAAAAAGCTGAGCATTCTCCAATGATATACCCGCATTAGACGCAATTGCTACAAGCAAATCCTCATCATCAGGAGTAAAATATTCATCAAATTTATTTAAAACTTGAAAAACACCGATTATTTCCTGATTAAAATTCTTAATTGGCATACAAAGCATATTTTTTGTTCTGTATCCGGTTTCTTTATCAACTGATGAATTAAATCTCTTATCACTATATGCATCTTTAATATTTATTGTTTCACCTGTTCTGAGTACATGACCTGCGAGTCCTTTGTCAGCAGGAATTCTCAACTCTTTAACGTCTAACCCCGTAGCGACTTTCGAATATAATTCATCTGTTTCTTTGTCATACACATATACAGTACAACGATCAGCATTTAAAGCTGTTTTTGTTTCTTCTGCAATTGTTTTAATAAGCAAATCAATATTTTTTTCGGCAGCTACAGCTTGACCTATTTTTACAAGCGCAAGCAAAGGGTCTTTTGATTGCCCATTATGGGCCATACTAAAATGAGATATGGGCGGACATTTCAACATAGAATTTAATTTCTCAAAAAAATCTGTCCTTTGACACTTGATTGAAAGCTTTCGAGCCTTGTTATAATTAATCGAATAAAGAGTAGTATTCTTTTCTGTAAAATTTACAAAACCCAATACCATTTCATGAAATATCTTAGTAATAGGGTCAGTTGACTGATCTACTAAAAATGATGCATCATTCATAAATTGATAAAACGTATTAAAGTCATTTTTTAAAAAAGCACCCAATGACAGTAAACTGAAACATATTGCCGTATCATCGTGATATATGTCTTTATGCTTTTCTATTCTTGGTTTTACTGCATCATACTTGCCATCAAGAAGTTCTGATACTGACTCATAAACAAAATTTTCCAAAGTCATCGTATTTATCTCTCTATTCTATGTATTATAATATAATAAAACACAATTTTTGGCAAAGGTTTGGAATAAATATAACAAAAATAGTAATAAAAAAAGTTGATAAGAAAAAACTGTAAAACAAGAGTACTTATGCGTTTTTTATTAATAAAATATAGTTTTCTGATTAAAATTTGCATAAATAATCTGTTTATAGTACTCTAAAATTGCTAAACATAAATAAATAAGGGGAAATATATGAACACAACTATTGAAAAACAACAAGATAATATCGTTAAAGTCGATATTGAGATTCCTGCTAAAGATGCTGTTACTTATTACAACAATGCAGCTAAAAAATTAGCACAGTATGTAAACATACCCGGCTTCAGAAAAGGTAAAGCACCAAGAAATATTGTAGAACAAAATATAGGTGAAGAAAGAATCAAGCACGAAGCTCTGGAATCTGCTCTTCCAAAGATTTTTTCTGATGTAGTTAAAGAAAATAATTTTGATTTGGTAACTCAACCATATGTTGAATCATATGATTATAAAGTTGGTGAAGATTTGAAAATCACAGCTAAACTTGAGTTAAGACCTGAAGTAACATTGGGACAATACAAAGGTTTGACTATTGATGTAGAAGGATATAAAACTCCGGAGGATGCTCTTGAAAAATCGTTAAATTCAATGTTGGAACAACACGCATCAACTGTTATTGTCACTGACAGAAAAACTGTTAATACAGACATTATTGTTTTTGATTTTGAAGGTTTTGCAAATGGTGAAAAAATTGAACACGGCGATGCTAAAAACTTCACTCTGGATTTAGCTCATTCAAGCTTTATACCGGGTTTTGCAGAACAATTAGCTGACAGACCTTTGGGAGAAGAATTTGATATAGAAGTCAAGTTCCCTGAAACTTATCATGAGAAGAAACTTGCAGGTCAACCTGCTACATTCAAATGTAAAATAAATGAAATCAAAACAAAGGTTTTACCGGAACTTAATGATGAATTTGCTCAAAAGGTTGGTCCGTTTAAAACTGTGGACGATTTAAAAGCTGATATCCAAAAATATTTAGATACTCAAAAAGCTGATATTGACAGAGTAAATTCGGAAAAAGCCGTATTTGAAAAAGTTACAAATGATGCAAAAGTTGATATTCAGCAGTCTATGATAGACAGAGAAACTGACCAGCTTGTGAATGAATATAAACAAAAACTTTCAGCTCAAGGATTTACATGGGAACAAGCAGTTGAAGCTCAAGGTTATGATGAAATCATGAAGCAGCTCAAAGAAGATGCGTCTATCAGAGTTAAAAATTCTTTAGTAATTGATAAGATTGCGAAAGAAGAAAATATAGAAATTTCTCAAGCAGATTTTAGTGAAAAGTTAACAGAACTTAGCCGTATGTACCAAATTGATCCTGCTACAATGGTTAAGCAGTTAGCTCAAACTCCTGGGGTATTTAATGCACTTTCTCAACAGGCGTTAAATGAAAAGGTTACCAAATTTCTGGCAGATAATAATAAAGTAAATTTAAAATAGTATTTACTAATATAAAAAAAGACTCCCGCTATTACAAAACGGGAGTCTTTTTTTATAGAATTTTGACCGCCGTATACATTATTTATTATTAATTGAACTAAGCAATTACTTTTACTACGTACTTTGTAACAATTTCTTAATAATATAATTTTTTGATTAAAGTTTTTGAAAATTTTGCCGATATAAAAGATAAGAACCAAGATTAGGGGTGTGTAAAAGTGTCAATTAATGTAAATACGAATTATAGTGCATTTTTTAGTGTAACATCAATTCCTGACAGTGAATGGCAGAGAATAATAGAAAAATTATGGAAAGTTTACGGAATTCGTTCAACCGGAAGCAAGGCTCTTGATAAACAAATTTTGCATGAGCACGAAAAACAAGATGCGGAAAAAGAGAATTCAATTACAACTAAATTCTTAACGCTTACAAAATCTGAGCAGGAAAAAATCCAAGCAAAGAAAAAGGCAAAACAAACTGATAAATTGCAGCAGAATAATACGGAAATAACAAAAGGAGCTGAGACTCTCGGGAAACAGTTATTTCTGGCAATTCAAATGAAAGCAGAACAAGATTCCGTAGATAACAAGAAAAAACGTGATAACAAATATTATAGCTAAATTTTACAGATAATTAGAAAGAATTGAACGAACATAGTTCTGGGTTTCTTTGTAGGGAGGAACGCCATCATATTTATCAACAGCACCGGGACCGGCATTATATGCCGCAAGCGCCAAAATAATATTACCGTTATATCTGTTTAGCATAGATTTGAGGTACTTAACACCGCCTTCTACATTTTGTTCAGGATCGAGAGGGTTTGTCACCCCGAGTCCTCTTGCCGTCGAAGGCATCAATTGCATAAGCCCAAGTGCTCCTACTTTAGATTTCGCATTTGGATTGAATCCTGATTCTTGCTTAATAACAGCATTTACGAGTTTTTCATCAACACCATGTTTTTTTGATATTTTGGCAACCAAATTACTAATTTTTGCTCTGGGAGATATTTTTTCAGCATTTTGAGCCTGTGCCGTATAGATAGATGCATCAACTTTTTTTACGGGTCTTGTCAATAAATCACCGAATTTAACAGTTGAGCTATTCTGTAAAACTTTATCAAAAGATTCTATTTCTTTTCCTGCTACTTTAGCAGCACCATTAATTCCGCCATTTACGCCATTTACCCCATTTACCCCATTTACCCCATTTACCCCAACAGGTGCCCAGGTATCATTATACTTATTAACATAATTATTCATCTGTATTGCTCTTTGCATTGCATTAGCTTGTCCGGATGATGATAATAAACTTTGAAGCATTGATGAGAACATATTAAAATCCTTTCAATACAATAATCGGAGTTAATTATTTTAACTTTAATACTTTATAGAAAATATCCACTATTTGATTTAATAAAAATTTTCATTATGTCAAAAAAGTTTGCGGAAATATCTCAAAATTCTGGCAATTTTTGTTTTTTTTTACATCATTAAATAAAAAAAACAAAGTTTACAATACTACAAGATTGCATGACATTTAATACTTTTTGGTGTACCATCTAATTGATACAATATAAAGGGAAAAATTTCTTATGGAAAATGAAAAGATAATAGGGATTCCGAGAGGAATGTCATTTTATAACAACTATCCGTTTTGGTACGGTTTCTTTACAGCATTAGGCATAAAGATTGTACTGTCTGATCCGACGACAAAACAAACTATGTCTGATGGTGCAGCTCTGGTTGTTACGGAGACCTGTCTTCCTATTAAGATATATTTGGGACACATTTTAAATCTGATATCCAAAGGAATTAAAAATATATTTGTTCCGTCTTTGCAATCTATTGCACCTAAAATTTATAATTGTTCAAAAATAAGAGGACTGCCGGATTTAGTCAGAAATGTTATCAGAGCAGATGTAAATATTATAGAACCTACATTGGATAAATCTGCGAAAAATCAAGGTTTGTATGAATTCTTGAAAGAAGCTGTAAAGCCTTTTGGCATAACAAATTTTGATGAAATAAAAAAAGCATCAAAACAAGGATGGAAGGTTTACAACAATTTTCTTGTTATGGCAAGAACGGGAATGAGTTACAAAAAAGCTATGCACTACGCATTAAGCGGAAAAGTATTTATTGAAGAACCCGAAAAGAAAAAAGAAGCACCGATAAATGTTGCATTAATATCTCATGGATACAATATGTACGATGAACGAGCAACAATGAAGATTTTTGATAAGCTTGAAAAAATGGATGTGAAAGTTTATACATCACTCCAGTTAACTGATGAACAAATGTCTGAAGGTATTGCTACAATGGGGCAAAAGAAGTATTGGGCAAACGAGCATGAAATGACAGGCGCTGCCGGACATTATCTAAAAGACAATAAGATTGACGGTATAATATCAATTAATGCGTTTGGATGCGGTCCTGATTCATTAATGGTTGACAGAATTACAAGGAAAGCTAAAGAATTCGGAAAGCCGATTTTGGTTCTAACAATAGATGAACAAACGGGTGAAGCAGGTTTTATCACACGTTTGGAAGCTTTTATTGATATGTTATTCAGAAAAAAGCGATCAAAAATATTAGCAGATGTTGAAATGAAAGAATATGACTATGTACCGCAAACAAATATTTGCAATTCA
>CAMORE010000049.1 GCA_946623365.1 uncultured Acinetobacter sp. | reverse complement strand
CCCCCCTATTTACCCCTAAAACTGTTTTATATATAATAAAAGTTATGAATAGAGAAAATGTCAGAAACTTTTGTATAATTGCACATATTGACCATGGTAAATCAACATTGGCAGACAGATTGCTTGAGGCAACCGGAACAATAGCCGAGCGTGATATGCAGGATCAGCTTCTTGATACCATGGACATTGAACGTGAACGAGGAATTACAATTAAGCTTAACGCAGCAAGAATGAACTACAAGAGTAAAAATGGTAAGGACTATATTTTTAATCTTATAGATACACCCGGGCACGTTGATTTTTCGTACGAAGTTTCCAGATCACTGGCTGCGTGTGAAGGAGCTTTGCTTATTGTAGATGCGACTCAGGGAGTTGAGGCTCAAACACTTGCTAATGTTTATATGGCAATAGAGCAAAATTTGGAGATAATACCTGTAATAAATAAAATTGACTTGCCATCTGCAGATGTGGAGAGGGTAAAACAGGAAATCGAGGAAATTCTCGGAATTGATACATCCATGGCAATTCCTGTAAGTGCAAAAACAGGGCAAGGAATAGATGCGGTATTGGAAGCGATTGTAGACTTTGTTCCTCCTCCTGTTGATACTTCCGATAAACCTTTAAGGGCGCTTGTTTTTGACAGCGCATATGATCCGTATTTAGGCACACTTTGTTTCTTCAAAATTATGGACGGAAAGATGAAGCTTGGTGATAAAGTCAAGTTTATGGCATCAGGTAAAGAATATGATATTGTTGAAATAGGATATTTAACACCAAACAGAGTTCAGGTAAATGAGCTTGTATGCGGTGATGTAGGGTATTTTGCAGGTTCAATAAAAGAGATAACGCGCTTTGTGGGTGATACCGTTACCCATGTAGAAAATCCTGCAAGTGAACCGCTTCCGGGGTATAAAGAAGCTTTGCCAATGGTATTTTCCGGAATGTATCCTGTTGATAACGAAGATTATCATGAATTAAAAGAGTCTTTAGAAAAACTTAAATTATCAGACAGTTCTATTACATTTGAGCCGGAAACATCATCAGCTTTGGGGTTCGGTTTCAGATGCGGTTTTTTGGGAATGCTTCATATGGAGATTGCTCAAGAAAGATTGGAAAGGGAATACGATTTATCAATTGTAACGACGGCACCTTCCGTTATATATAAAGTTCATAAGACTAACGGTGAAGTAGTTGAAATTGATAACCCTGCAAACCTTCCTGCCCCGCAGTATAGAGATTATATAGAAGAACCTTATGTAAAAGTTTCTATAATTGCTCCAAACGAGTATGTAGGAACACTTATGGATTTAGCGCAATCAAAACGCGGAATATTTATTAACATGAATTACTTAGATAAAGTTCGTGTTGATTTGATTTATCATATTCCGTTGAGTGAAGTAATAACCGATTTTTATGATCAACTCAAATCCCGCACAAAAGGATATGCAAGTATGGATTACGAGTTTGCGGAATACAAACGTTCAAAGCTTGTTAAGCTTGATGTAATGCTTGCAGGAGAAGTCGTTGACGCTCTGTCAGTAATTTGTCACGAAGATAACGCTTATTATATAGGTCAAAAATTAACCGAAAAATTAAAAACAATAATTCCCCGACAAATGTTTGAAGTTCCTATACAGGCAGCTATAGGCGGCAGAGTTATTGCCAGAACAAATATAAAAGCATTAAGAAAAAGCGTACTTGATAAATGTTATGGCGGAGATATTACTCGTAAACGTAAATTGTTGGAGAAACAAAAACGAGGTAAAAAACGTATGAAAGCAATCGGACGGGTGGAAGTTCCGCAAGAAGCATTTATGGCAGTTTTAAGTCTTGAAGAAGAATAAAAAAGAATGGAAAGGGCCTCGTCGGCCCTTTCCATTCTTTTGATGAACATAAATGCAGCATAGTTAACTGCTACTTTTATTATTACCGATTTTTTGAGTTTTTCAAGTGGTACAAACAGATAAATTTCAGATTTTTGGTAAATTTTTGTAAAGAAAAGTACATGTACAATTATTATTATTTTAATAAGTATATGTTTTAGATTTATGTAAAATTTTGTAATAAATAATTCATAATTTTCAAAATTTAAGATTGTAGGTTATAGTTGTAGGTTGTGGTAAAATTTTAATTTACCGTAACTTCTAATATATGTTTTTATTAATGTTTCGGTAATCAAAACTTACCAAAACCTACTTGTTCGTTTTACTGCTCGCTCCTCGCTCGAACCAAATGTTATTGTCGGTTTAGTAAAACTGACCTACAAACTACAAACTGCGACTTTTAGTGTTGATTTAAGAAGTTACAATATTAAATTTGAGAATAAAATACAATATAAATAAATTAGATTAAGAATGGTGGTACAAATTATAGTTATTGTTGGGTGATAATTAAAAATAACTTTTAAAACAGTTAAGCGTATATATTGTTATACAAAATTTATTTATAAAATTTTAATAAATATTCTATTGTTAAGAAAATCAGAAAATTGTTACAATTGGCGTAAACGTAGTAGCAGTAATAATAGTAGCAGTAGATTCTCTTCTAAAAGACATGTTGTTTTCTAAAGTTTTTATAAAATATGCCGTTATACATGAAGAACACGAAATTAAGGAGTATAAAATGAGTGAATTTTCAGGTATTAATAATTTTGGAAGTCTTATATCCAAAACATCAGGGCAAAAGATCAGCTATGATGATTTAAAAGAGTATGACAAAAATGAAAACGGAACTATTGAAAGCAGCGAATTAAGCAAGGCTATCAAAGAATTACAACTGGACAGTGTATCATTTACCAAAATTGATTCTAACGGTGATAAATCACTTTCAGAAGATGAATTTAAGCTGTGGGAACAAAAACTTGAAATTCAAGATGCCGTAAATGAAAAATTGCAGACAGTGTATGATAATGCAGTATTAAGTAAATATTTTTCACAAATAAAAAATGAATTAAAAACTTTTATGAACTCATTTATTTCCGAATACAAAGGTGATACATCTAACATGGTAACAGAGTTCAAAACACAACTGGAATCTCAGTTCAATACTATAAAAGAAGAGAAGTTAAATAATGACCCGAATTTTATTTTAAATGGTGTTCTTGATGAAATGCAAGCATCAATGCTTACTGAAAAAGACTCAAGCGGAAATATATTAAGTCCAACAGAAGTGCAAGTAGTATTAGAGGGTATGGAAAAAGTTGCGAATAATTATATAAAAACATATAAAGGCAGTAATTTAAAAACAGATTTAAAAGCATATTTAGAAGAATTTTTCAGCAAATCGGACAAAGAAAAACTTACAGATGCAGCAAATAACTTTAATAATAAAGTAAAAGATTTTGGCGGATATTTGAGTTCAAATGATTTCTCACAAATTAAAGATGCTGTAAAAGAGTTTTTACAAACAGCTATTGAAAAAGGAGTTGTAGTAAAACTTGGTGAAACAAACGTTGCATCTGCTTCGGCTATTACAAGCGCTTTGGCTCAATTTACCGATGCCAGAAGTTTGATGGATGCTATGAAAACAACAATAGAAGGTTTAAGTTCAGAACCTAAAAAAACACAACTTGTTAATAATGCAAGAGCAAAGCTTGAGCAAGAAGAATGGAAAAAATTTGCCGGAATAAAAGGTTCGCAATACCAAATTAATGCCGGATTAATTGACTATTCAAAAATTCCAGGATACGCAAAGAATGAAGAAGCATTTTATGTTAAAGGAGCAGGTAAACATGGTGCAAGAGAAGGCGCAGCAAAATGGCTTCAAGATAACTTAAAAGAACAATGCTGGAAGCAAATAGTAGAAATGTTGGAAAAACAGGGAGTTTCTCCTGAAAAAGCTAAAACAGTATTTGAAAATGTATTTAGTGCCTCATCAGTCGAAGCAGCGGAACAATGTGTAGATGGACAACACAGCACAGTGTTCAGAAGCAGTAAGTCTTGGGCATACGCAAAAGATTTAACGGATGCTTGTTTACAAATTTTTAACGGAAAAATTGCGACGGCTATAGATGAAATGAATGCATCATATGAAGACATGGATATAATTGATATTGACTTTACTGTAATTGACCAAACTCAAGACGAAGAAGGCAATACTACAGGTGCTGTTAAAGATGGAAGCGGTGAGGCCGTAGCCGGACTTGAAGAGGGTGAAACGCTGGCTGATGCTTACAAAACAGGAAAAGTTTTGAGTGTAAAAAAACGTGGTGCGGAATATTATGTAACCGTTGCAGAACAAATGGTTAACGGTTTGCGCTCTCAAATGCTATCAAAAGCAAAAGCTATGTGCTCTGCAAACGGTATAAAGTTCGACCTTGGTAAATTTACAGCAATGTTTAATAGCGCTAAATCTATAGCTGTCAGTTTGGCAGTTACAGGAGTGACAAGTGAAGGCGAAAGCTTTGGTGGTATGGCAGCCAGTACTATGGGTAGCGCAGTGGCTGTTGCAGGTGGTGGAGTAGGTATAACTGCCGCAACATATGGACTAGGTTCTATAGCCACAGGAATAGGTGCAGGTGCTACAGTTTCAACAGTGGCTACTGTAGAAGCTATAAGCGCTCTAACAGGTCCTGTAGGCATTGGTATTATGTCTGCTGTAGCAATAGCTTCTGCATTTTTATTTGGTGGTCATCATTCAGAATCAAATCTTGATGTCAGACTACTTATTGACACATTTACAGAATCATTTAAGAATAATTACTCTGAGTGGGTAAAACAAGAAAAATCCAATGCCCAAAATACCTAATAAGTTTGTAGATTCTATCGGAAAAGTTCAGTATTAAAAAAATAAAAACAAAACTTAATTAAAATTGCACCTTTATAACTTGTCGCAGTTTATATGGTGCAATTTTTTTACACCGAGACTTAAAAACAAACTCCCGGAGATGGATTGTCTTGAGTCGCTCGCATTAAACGTGCCTTTGCTTGAAGTCTTGATTAAAATTGATATTATCAAGCCTTCAAGGCTTCGCACTCTGCTCGCTCCTCGCTCGAACCAAAAGGACTGCCGTCCTTGGTGGTTCTCATCCATCTCACACACGCCGTAATTATAACCTGCAAAACTCCCGGAGATGGATTGTCTTGAGTCGCTCGCATTAAACGTGCCTTCGTGTAAAATAACAGTCGATTTGAGAAGTTTGAACACTCAGTTTGATGCGGAGCCCATGGGATTCGAATCCACGAACATATATTTTTTATTTTTGGACAATTTTTGTAACAATTATCCTTCAAATGTAACAATTTGTCGAATTTTGCTAAAGTTTTTCAAAAAAATACCGATATAAAGATTGTAAGATAAAGGTTTTATATGACTAATTATCTAAATATATTAAAGAACATTTTTAGTGATTTTGATACAAATCAACTTGTATCAAAGTATCAGAATGCAAAAAATGCAGAAATTATGAAAAGTATATTTACGGTTTTTGATGGATTGGATTCATGGAATGAAAAAACTAATTCTTTAGATAACGTTTCAAATTTAAGTAATGGAAAAATCAGTTTTTCAGAATATGACTTGGAGTTTAATATAAAAAAGTACTTACTAGACAATAATGGAGATATTTCTCAAGAGAAATCAGAAAAATTGTTTGGAGAAAAAATAAAAGTTGAAGATATTAAAAACGCATTTGAAGATATTTTTTTATTTTCTAAAAAATCAGGAGAAGAAAATAAATTAATAGATCAAAGTGCTAAAAAAGAAAAGTATGTAAAGGCTTTAAAAGATAGTTTAGAGTTTTTAAATTCATTAGATTTAAAATTTATATCTACAAGCACGAGTAATGATATTTATGATTTTATAAAAGAAAATCCTAATATAAGAGTATTGGGGCACAACTTTGCCATGCAAACAATGACAATTAGACTATCTAAAAATAAATTATTTGTATTTGATAAGGAAGGATTATATGAGGAAATTGAAGTAAAGGATGATGACTCAAAAAATCAAAAAATCATGATTGTAAATAATAAAAGAAATAACATAGTACAAACAATTTATGCTGATGATATAAACATATTTGAAGAACAATCTATTTTAGAAAAAGCGACAAAAGTTGTTACTGATTATTATGATAATAATGATAATTTGATTAAAACAGTAACTACTGAAAAAGGAATATTAAAAGATTTCCCAACAATAACTACTACAACTCCAGATAATAAAACGGTTACAAACCAATATGCAAGTTATGACACAAATAATGGCGCTAAATCAGTTCAAAGAGAATTAGTTTCACCAGATGGAACAAAAACTGAATATTTTTATGAAGAAACTGGAGATAATATAAAAATCCTTAATTACAAAATAACAGATAAAAATGGTAAAGTCATATTAGACAGAAAAAATACTTTTCAACAAATATCAAAAAATAAGTTTATTTCGTCTGTTAACGATAAATGTTATGAAATTAAATTTAAAGGAGAACGAATCATTGTATTAGATAAATCAAAAAATAAACAATACAAAATTGATTTAAGAAATAAACTTAATGTTATAATTTTAGATGAAAAAGCCGATGAAACTAATGACAATATTGTTTTAAAAATATTAAAATCAATTCCTGGTAATTTGTTAGCAATGATGAATTCCATTCCTTTAGAATCAATATTTTATAATGGAATCCTAAAAAATAATGGGGAATGGAATCCTAAGGAAAAAACAATTGAAATAGGTCAATATACAGATTATTCTACTACTGAATTAAATAAATTAATCGGGGTTTATTTGCATGAGTTTGGTCATTATCTCGATTCAGATATTGATAATCCTGAAAGTTTTGATAGATTATCCACAAATCCTGAAGTAGTTGAAATTTTTCAGGAAGAACTGAAAAATTTAAAATTAAATACAACTTCCACAGAACAAGCCAATTTAAGTCATTTAATTGGAGGAAATGCACTAGATTTACCGACAGAAAAAGCCGCAGAAACAAATATGCTATTATATTCCGGAGAACCTGGGCATGGTTTTCGTGCAACACTATTTGCACAATATTTTCCAAGAACAATAGCTAAGATTGCAGAATTATTTGATAAAAAAGAAACGGAATTTTTATCAAAAATCTAGATATATAACATTAAAAAGCGCAAATATGTGCAAAAGCCAGTAGGGTAGACTTCAGTCTACCGCTACATTTTGGTTGACTAAAGTCAACCCTACTTATGAGTGCAAATTTGTGCAAAAGTGTGCAAGAATAGTGCAAAAAATGAGTAAAAAAGTGCAAGAAAAGTCACTTTTGGAGTAGTTTGAGTCAACTTGCTTCCGACCTCTTTAAATCGGCAAAAGCTGGATTGCTTCGCCTTTACAGGCTCGTAATGACATAAAACACTTCCGACCAAATGTCCTATTAAAAGGTACTTCGCTTGAAGTCTTGATTAAAATTGATATTATCAAGCCTTCAAGGCTTCGCACTCTGCTCGCTCCTCGCTCGAACCAAAAGGACTGCCGTCCTTGGTGGTTCTCATCCATCTCACACACGCCGTAATTAAAACCTGCAAAACTCCCGGAGATGGATTCGAACCACCGTTGGAAGAGCCAGAATCTTCAGTCCTGCCGCTAGACGATCCGGGATTATTATAGGTCTATATTACTCCAAATAAAAAAATCACGCAAGATAAATTACTTTCTTGCGTGATCTTTTATTTGATATTTCAATATTATTTTTTTCTATTCCACCAATGTTTTTTAGCAGTTGTTTTTACTGTATTTGTTTCATCATTTAAAATAGTTGTGCCATATGCATACGGATTTGATGCATCTGTTGCACCTTTTACTGCTGTAGAGGTTGCTCTGTATTTATCACGAACTTCTACTTCTGCATTTTCTACACCGTTAGAATATTTTGTTTTCCAATACTTTGTAGTTCCAAATCTTGAGTCAGGAAATGTGTTTTCATAATTTTTTAACGGGTGTTGATCATATGTAGTATCTTCTATAACACCATTTTCTGCTTTTTCATATAATTTTCTTGTCAAATCCTGCTCTGCTGAATTTGAGTAATTATATCCTGCATTTTTGTTATTTGCTGCATCTCTGCCCAAAAAATGCATTCTGCCGATTCCATCTGTGTATATTGTAGTATCTGCAAATGCTGATACAGTAGCAGCCGAAATTGCAACTGCCAAGCCTAATGAAATAATAAGTTTTTTATTCATAATTTATCGCTCCTATATTATTTTCTATTATTATAACAATATTATAGCATAAGGCAATATAAAAAAATATATCATTTGAAAAAATGTTACTTTATATGAATCTCATTTGTGATATCTTTGCCGCCGTATAACATTACACTCTTGGCAAAAACATAATCATATTTTTCTTTTTCCGCCTTTTTTGCAATTTCATCTTTTATGTTCTTTTCTATGGAACTGAGTCGGTTATTGTAATCTCTTTCTAACATTGCTTTTTTTGTATTGAATTCATTTGTATACTTTTCCTCTATTTTAATTATTTTATTTTCATCGGTTTCGTTGGAGATTTCTCCTCTTGCATTAATGATAATTTTATTAAGTTCTTCCATTTTCTTTTCATGTTCTTGTTTAAGCTGTTTAACTTGAGATGAGTCACTGACGATTTTTTGCAAATCGACAACTGCCACATTATTTTCTGCCATAGAACAACAAGTTGTAAGAAAAAAACCAAACATAAGAACTACTAAACTTTTTTTCATGATTTAAACCTCCTATTTAGTAGTATATATATGTTAAATTTAGAAATCTTAAAACTGTCCAACTGATAATAAATAGTATAATCTTTAATATTAATATCTTAATTGCGCTTCAAATTGAGCAGCTTTTACCGCTGCGTCCCAGTCGGCTTGAAGTTGTATTCTTTCAGTTTTATTTAACATTTCTTTTGTTTTTGTAAAATAACTCTTTATAATATTTCCGTTATGGTCACGTTCATTTCTGTCAAATCTGCGCATTGCTGCCAATTTGTATTCTCCAGGAAGATCTCTTATAGCAAGGAGGAATCTGTATACATTTCTCTTTCTTAGCCCGCCTTCCATATCAGGATTTTTAAACTTTTCCTGCCTTGTTCTAACTGCAGCTGCCGGCATATTTTCTAAACCATTTGAGAAATTGGCTCTTAATGATTTATAAATTTCGTCACTTGCCATGACTTTATTACCTCTGTTATAAGCAATATCAACTAATGCTTCTTTAAATGACGTAGCAAAATCATCATATTTGTACTTACCATAATCCGCAGTCCCTTTTTTGGGTGTAAAGTAAAATCTTGCGTATTCTTCATGTTTTTTTAAATCTTTTTCAAATAGGATAAAAGCATCATTTAAAGAAATCGGATCGCCTTCTTTGTATTTTTCACCTTTTTTTACAGTGTGTCCAAAGCCAAGCGTTATTTCACCGTCACCAATATTTTTTGCTTTTCCGATAAAAGCCTCTGTTGATAATAAGTGCTTTATAAAGTAGACGGATAAACCTGTGTTTTTTGAGATTTTTGCTATATAAGGAGTGTACTCTTTAGGTATATTCCGAAATTGTTTTGGAAAATTTACTTTTGTCATTGAACTAATACCATCAGTTAAAGGTATTGCTTCCTTGGGTACTGCATATCTTTTATCTTTTGTTTTTATATCGGGCGGGAATACACAACCCATTTTTCTTAATAAATACGCACTCATATTATAACTTCTGTTGAATTTTGTATCTGCTGATAAAGTATTTATTGCTTTTGATTTTGTTTGCATACTTTCTTGTTCGATTTTAGTTTTGGGTTGTTCTTTAATCTGTTTTTCGGTTTTTTTAGAAGAATCTATTTTTTCTGATGTTGAAGTTTTATTTGTTGACGCAGAATTTGATGTTTTTGTTTGAGTTGCGGTTGTTTGTTTTGAACCCTTTTCTGCTTGTTCGGCTCTTGTGTCTAAATCTATTCTTAAAACATCTCCTTTTTTTGTTGTAATATTTGCGATGCCGTCTTTTTCAGCGTATCTGAATTCTACTACTCCTAATTTTTGTAATAATTTTAATGTAGCATTTGTTATATACTTTTTAGGATTTTTAAAATATTCATTTGCTTGTTTTAAATCTTTTTCTGTTAATATATCTTTTTCGTCATCATTATTTGCGCCTGCAAGTGCTTTCAGCAGTTGCTGTTGAATGTTTCCGGGATTTATTTTTTTATTTTCATCGGCATTAAGATTAAAAATTAAACCATTTTTTGGTTTTTTACCTTTTTTAGGGTCCCAATTGCTGATTTCACAACTTGTTGCTATTTTTAATTTGCTGTTGTCTGAAAATATAATTGCCATACTATAATTCTCGTCTCTTGTGTTTTATTTATATAAAGTTTATATATTAATTAAAATTGCCTAAAAAAAATAATTTTTTTTACAATTGTTTACATTATTTTTATAATATGGTAAACGCTGAGCAGTTATAGTATAATCAAGTTATAGAGAAGGAGTATTGTATGGGGTTAAAGAAATTAACAGTTTTAGGACCCGGATGCTGGGGACTTACACTTGCGTGGCTAATGAGTGAAAATTTTGAAAACGTAACTGTTTGGGGAAGAGAGTGTGACTTAAGTGAGGACTTGATTCTTAACAAACACTGTTCAAAACCTTTGGAAATACAGCTTGATAAAAAAGTAGAGTTCACTTCTGATTTAAAAGCAGCAATAGAAGATACTGATATAATTTTATCCGTTGTTGCAACAGGCGGCGTAAGACCTGTTTGTGAGCAATTGCGTGAGGCAGGCATAAATCCTAATACTCCGTTAGTAAATGCTTCTAAAGGATTGGAGTTGAATTCTCTTATGAGAATGTCTGAGGTTATAAAAGATGTTTTGCCTAATCAGAAGGTTGTTGTCTTATCAGGTCCTACATTAGCAAAAGAAGTTTTAGCCGGAAAACCTACTGCCGCTTCTGTAGCTTGTGAAGATATTGAAGTTGCCGAATACGTTCAGAATGCGCTTAATGTTTCCGGCAGGTTCAGATTATATACAAATACAGATATTATAGGTGTTGAACTTGGCGGAAGTCTTAAGAATGTTATTGCAATAGCATCAGGTTTTGCTCATTCCATGGACTTAGGCGATAATTGCATGGGAACACTTTTGACAAGAGGGATGGCTGAAATTGTAAGATTGGCAGTAAAATTAGGTGCTAATCCTTCTACAATGTATGGATTATCCGGCATGGGCGATTTAATTGCTACTTGTTCAAGTCCTTTGTCCAGAAATTATACAGTGGGTTCAATGCTCGGAAAAGGTAAAAAAATTGATGATATATTATCAACGCTTGGTTCAGTTGCGGAAGGTGTAAAAACCTCTAAAGCAGTATGTGATTTAGCGGGAAAACTCGGGATTGAAGTGCCTGTTTCAAGTGCAATATACGAAGCTGTGTATACAGATATTACTCCGCAAGAAGTTTTATCTAAACTTATGAACAGAAAACTCAAAAAGGAAGAATGCTATGATAAAATACGCGGTTAAGTACTTGAAGAATACATTTCATCCTTTATTTAAAAACGGTAACGGAGAGATAGAAGAAGACATTGACGGTAAGCTTGTTCTTGTTCGCACAGAAAAGGGCGAAGAAGTTATGAAAGCTTTTTTGGTAAATAAAGAAATTGCTTCTCTTTTTGAAAAATCCGATAAAACATTAGAGCCGTTTGAATTTTTGCGTATTATGACACAAGAAGACATGATGATATATGAAGAGCTTAAAAAAGAAGAAGTTACATCTTTTTTTAAGTGCAAAGAACTTGTTCAAAAACACAAGCTTGTAATGAATTTGGTTCAATGTCGTATTACTTTTGACAGAAGAAAAATATCATTTTATTATACCGCTCCTGAGAGAGTTGATTTTAGAGAACTTTTAAAAGATTTGACCCAAGTTTTTAAACGTATGAGAATAGATCTTCGCCATATAGGAGTTCGTGATGAATCTTCAATAATGGACGGAACCGGTATTTGCGGGAAACCGTTTTGTTGTGCTTCGTATTTAAGGAAATTTGAGTCAATAAATGTAAAACTTGCAAAAGATCAGGGGATGCCCATAACCCCTTCTAAAATTTCAGGAACATGCGGACGTTTGTTATGTTGCCTTACGTATGAGTACGAAAACTATATAGAAGCCGCTAAAGGTATGCCGCCGGTCGGGTCTTCGGTTATGACTCCGTCGGGTCTCGGGAAAGTATGTTTTATTCAATTCTTAAATAATTCTGTCGCGGTAAAATTTGAAGACGGAAAAATAAAAGAATTTGCAAAAGAAGATATTGAAATGGTTGAAGCTGATGTTAATGTCGAGATAGAGGATAATAGAATCAGCTCATATTCTACAGATGACGAAAAAGTTGATGCAAGACAGCTCAAACAACTTGAAGATGATAGAAATAGCTCAACCGGTAATGTATAAAGTTTTTAGTATATATTTGAAAATGTAAGAAAGAAGTCTGATATTACATTAATAAGCATAGGCAGAATCCAAATCATAATTGCTGCGCCAAAAACCGGCTTAAATAAGAAGCTTAATTGGAATACGTTAACTTGCGGTGCTGTTTTTGAGATTACGCCTAAAATAATATCTTGTCCCAGTGTAGCCAAAAGTACCGGCGAAGCTATTTGCAGACCTATATATAAAACATTTGATGTTGTTGTAACTAAGTAATCTAAATTAACGATTTTTTCCAAAGGAATTGCGGTTGCGTATATCGGGAAAAGCTCAAAACTCCTTATTAGCGCATTAATTAACCAATAAAAACCGCCAAGTTCAATAAATATTATTAAGCCCATCAGTGTAATGATTCGGCTAAGAATAGAAGTTTGGCTGTTAGTTGTCGGATCCATTACCATTGCGGATGATAGACCCATTTGTGTATTAATCATATCTCCGCCCGCTTCAATAGCAAGAATGATTAACTGTGCTATATATCCTATAATTGCACCTGCTGCAAAGTTTAAAATCAAAAATATCATAGGTGAAATATTAGCCGGAGGCATCGCAGGTTTTAAAATAGGAGTAAGAATCATAGTTAATATAAAAGCAAAAGCAAGTTTAACAAGTCCTGCAATTTCTTTTCTGTTAAAAATAGGAGCAAATCTTATAAAGCCCAGTAGTCTTGCAAACACAATAAATCCTGCTGAAAACCAGCGTGAAAAATCAGGAAATAATATTGATATTTGAGTTAAAACTTGATCCATTTTTTATACGTAAACAAGTGAGCGAGTAATTAAGCGATTGTGTAAAAATTCCGTAAACTTAATTTATTGCTCAATTGTACTTTTTTCCTTTCTTAACATTGGCGGTGTGTCTATCAATAGTTCCTCCTGTGAAGCGAAAGGAGGTTTGTCTAATAGAAAATCATATCCGAAAGAATCCGGAGGACAATCTACTGTTAGTATGTCAAATCCTTCTTTTTCATCCACAATTGTTTCATTTTCTCTTACTTCTACATCAAAAATATATTTGTCTTTTTGATTTTTTAGTATGCTGAATTTTGTTTTCCCAACTTTTAACGGATGAACAATAATTGTATTTTTATCATTCATTAATGTAACAAGCGGAAAAACATCAATAATATCATTATGCTGAATTTTGATATCAGTCATTTTTCCGTTTGTTGAGATTATGCAGTCTTCATATGAGTAGGCAGGAAGCACAATAAAGAGTGCGGCTATAGCGAGCAAGTGAACAATTGAGCTGGTGAACAGGCGGATTTTTGATGAATTATTGAATTTATTATTTTGTTTTTTTGTTATGTTTTTCATTTTGTTTCCTTTTTTATTTGTTGGGTTTCACCCACCTACGTTCTTTTATGTTTGTTGGGTTGCACCCAACCTACTATCT
>CAMORE010000048.1 GCA_946623365.1 uncultured Acinetobacter sp. | reverse complement strand
GAAGGTAAACAAGGTCGTTTCCGTCAAAACTTGTTAGGTAAACGTGTTGATTACTCCGGTCGTTCGGTAATCGTAGTAGGTCCTACATTAAAACTTAACCAGTGCGGTTTACCTAAAGAAATGGCAATTGAGTTATTCAAGCCTTTCGTAGTTAATAAGCTTATAGAAAGAGGATACGTTCAAAATATTAAATCTGCGAAGAAGATGATTGAACGTTCTGATGCTAAAGTTTGGGATATATTAGAAGAAATCATCGACGGACACCCTGTAATGTTGAACAGAGCTCCGACCCTTCACAGATTAGGTATTCAAGCATTTGAGCCTAAGCTTGTAGAAGGTCGTGCAATCCAGTTACACCCGTTAGTATGTACAGCTTTTAACGCTGACTTCGACGGTGACCAAATGGCTGTCCACGTTCCATTGTCAATAGAAGCTCAAACAGAAGCAAGAATGCTTATGTTAGCAACAAATAACATATTAGCTCCGGCTAACGGAAAACCAATAATAACTCACTCACAAGATATGGTACTTGGTTTGTATTACTTAACAATTATGAAGAATCCTGAACAAGAAGTAAAAGGATACTTCTACAGCTTTGAAGATGCTATTGCAGCTTTAGAAGCTAAGGTAATTACATACCATGACAAGATTGTGGTTCGTGATGAAAAAGGCAAGAGAATAGAAACTACTGTCGGTAGAATTCTGTTCAACGAAGCTGTAAGAAAAGCGTTAGCATAATAATGTGTAGGGTGCGATTATTCGCACCAAAAGACAGGTGCAATAAGTTGCACCCTGCGATATAAATAGAGAAATTGAGGAAATATAAAAATGGAAAATACTTACACACACAAAACTCATATTCCTGAATTCATCAATAAACAGATGGATAAAAAGGGTTTGAATAAGTTGCTGGCTCAAATCTATTTGGAATACGGCGGAGCTAAAACAGCTGATTTAGCTGATACTCTTAAAAATTTGGGTTATAAAATGGCAACTCAATCCGGTGTTACAATTTCGATTTCTGACCTTCAGGTTCCTGATACAAAGAAAGCACTTTTAGAAGAAGCTGAAAAAGAAATTGAAAAATCTACACACAGATACTTAAAAGGTGAAATTACAGAAGTTGAAAGATATACGAAGGTTATTGATACTTGGTCTGAAACAACAGCTAAGTTGACAGAACAGGTTGTTGAAAACTTTGACAGATTGAATCCTGTATATATGATGGCATTCTCCGGTGCAAGAGGTAACTTATCACAGGTATCTCAGTTAGTAGGTATGAGAGGATTGATGGCAGACGCACAGGGACAGATTATCGACTTACCTATTACATCAAACTTTAAAGAAGGCTTATCCGTTACCGAATACATCATTTCATCATACGGTGCAAGAAAAGGTCTTGTAGATACAGCGTTAAAAACAGCTGACTCAGGATACTTAACAAGACGTTTGGTTGACGTTGCACAAGATGTAATCATTCGAGCAGAAGACTGCGGCGGAGAAAAATATATTAACATGAAGCCTATTATGGACGGTGATGCTATTATCGTTCCTTTATTAGACAGATTACTGGGCAGAACTGTTGCTCAAGACATTTTTGACGAAGACGGAAAAACCTTGTTGGTTGCTAAAAATACAACAATGGACAGAAAAGATATCAAGAAAATTTCTCACTTGAATCTTACAGAACTAAAAGTTCGTTCAGGTTTAACTTGCGGACTTGAATACGGTGTTTGCCAAAAATGTTACGGATGGGCACTTACATCTCAGAAATTGGTTGATGTCGGAGAAGCAATCGGTATTATCGCAGCTCAGTCAATTGGTGAACCCGGTACTCAGTTAACAATGAGAACATTCCACACAGGTGGTGCTGTAGGCGTTAAAGAAGCAACAAAGGAAATTCATTCACCTGTTGCAGGTACTGTAGAATCTAAGCTTAAAACAAGAGAACTTAGAACACGTCACGGTGATGTAGTAAGAGTTTCAATCTATGAAGCCGATATTGAAGTTAAATCAGGCAAGAAAGCAGAAAAGATTCATATTCCGGCAGGTGCAACAATATTCTTTGAAAATGGTCAAGAAATTGAAAAAGATTACAAACTTGCTGAATTCAAACCATCATCAAATGAATCACGTTTAACAGAAAAAGCTACAAAAGATATTAATGCTGATATTTCAGGTATGGTATTATTTGAAGACTTTGTTGCTGATGAAAAGAAAGACAGACAAGGAAATATCTCCAGAACTGCAAACAAAAACGGTATTGTTTGGGTAATAGGCGGCGACGTTTATAACCTTCCGGGTGGTTCTAAGATTCTTGTTGAAGATGAACAAAAAGTTAAAGCAGGTGACAGACTTGCTGAAACACTTATCATCTCTGAACATGGCGGAGAAGTAAGATACGGTGAAGATTTAGTTGTTGAAGAAATTAAATCCGGTAAAAATAAAATTAATAAGATTGTTTCAGGTAAGGAAATTACAATCGTAATCGCATCCCTTGCTCCTTCAAATGCTAAGTTTGAACAAACTAAAAAAGAACAATTATGGACTGTTAAGAAGTCTGATGAAAAATACATCGTTAAAGCTCCTATTGATACTACAGTTGAAAACGGTATGATTATTGCAGAGCTTATTGATGATGAATGTTCAGTTTCTTCAAGCGGTGAAATTAAATATTTAGATATAGAAGTTGATGAAAATCAAATTGTTACAAAACCCGGTAATGTGGTATTTGTTCCGGAAGAAGTACATCAGCTGAATAAAGATGCCTCATTAAAAATGGTTGAAAACGGAACATTTGTTACTGCAGGAACTGAAGTTGTAAAAGACATTTATTGTCATATTGACGGTATTGTTGAATTTAAAGAATTCAATGGTGTTGTTCATGAAATTACAATCAGACCGGGTGAAGTTCATACTTTATCAAGTATGTCTGAACTCAAGGTTGAAGAAGGGGCTGTAGTTGAAGCAGGTACTACAATTGCTAAAGGAATCAAGGTTAAAGAAACTTCTATTGTTACATTAATGGAAATGGATTTTGATGATCTTGATATAGATGATCTTGATGAAGAGATTGATACAACTTCTCTTGAAGAGGATTCTTTGGAAGACAAACCTGTTCAAATTTTGGTAAGACCAGTTCAAACAATTTATGTTGAACAAAAAGATGTTTCTATCAAATTTGAATCAACAGACGAATTAATTAATATTGTTCCTGTAACTCAATTACAATACAAAGATGGTGCAAGGGTAAGGAACTTAGATGGTGCAACTCTTACAAGAACATCTCTTGTTCTTCAAATGCAAGGCTATTTATCACACCTTAAAGGTTTGGTAGAACTTGACGAAGAAGAGAATTTAAAGATTGTTGTTTTGGAAACATTAATTGTTCGTCGTGAATTAGAAGGTAATTCAAAACTTAACAGTTCATTACAAACAGAATTATTAGTGAAAAACGGTGACGTAATTGATGCTAAGACACCGGTTGCCAAAACTGACGTATTAGCACTAAATGACGGCTGTGCTTCAATTAAGGGTGATTCTTCAGAATCAAGAAGACTTCTTTTGAACTGTGCTAATTTTGAAACTACAATATCAACAAAAAATAAACCTTCAGTTAAGAAAGGCGACTTTATAAAACTTGATACAGAACTTGCTTCATCAGGCGAAACTGCAACTGTCTCAGGTAAGATTGTTGAAGTAACACCAAAATCAGTAACAATCAGAAATGGTCGTCCTTACTTAATCAGCCCTGGTACTATGTTACAGGTTGAAGAAGGTGCGTTAGTTCAACATGGTGACATGTTAGCATCACTTGTATTCGAAAGAGAGAAAACCGGTGATATCGTTCAAGGTTTGCCGAGAGTTGAAGAACTTCTTGAAGCTCGTAAACCTAAAGATTGCGCTATCTTAGCAGAATATGACGGTACGGCAAAGATTGAAATTGAAGATGATGTTCCGAGATTATATCTTGTATCAGATGAAGGTTCATCTACTGAGATTAAATTTGCAATTGATGCAAGCATAGTTGTTACAAACGGTCAAAAGATTAAGAAAGGTCAGCCGTTAACAAGCGGTCCTCTTAACCCGCATGATATTATAAGACTTTGCGGACCTGAAGAAGCTCAACAATACTTGGTAGATGAAGTTCAACGTGTATATCGTTCACAAGGGGTTGAAATTGCTGATAAGCACGTTGAAATTATCGTACGCCAGATGACAAAGAAAGTAAGAATTGTTGATTCAGGTGATACAAACTTATTACCGGGAGAACTTGTTGAAGTTCAAACATTTGAAAATGAAAACAAAGCCGTTCGTGAACACGATGGTCAGGAAGCAACTTGTGAGTACATGTTATTAGGTATTACAAAAGCTTCTTTGAACACAGAATCATTTATATCTGCAGCTTCATTCCAAGAAACAACAAGAATCTTGACAGAAGCAGCTGTAGACGGCAAGAAAGATATGTTAAGAGGTTTGAAAGAAAACGTTATCATAGGTCGATTAATACCTGCCGGTACCGGTTTCCACCACTTATCATTTGCTAGCGAAGAACGTGACAGAGAAGCTCAAAAAAGAGCCGCTCAACGTAACCAAGCAAGAAAACCTTCAGCTATCTTAGAAGAGATAGAAGGTATGTTTGGCGCTCCTGAGCTAACAGCCGGTAATGATGCAATAATCGATGACTAATTGGTTACAATTATAATAAAGAAGAGGATGTTAGATAAAAACATCCTCTTCTTTTTTGTAAAATTCATCCTTTAGGATGATTGACAAATATTTTTGGAAGGTGTATCCTTACAAAGTACCGAGATATAAGAAAGAAAATAGCGAAAGGAGTGTGTGTTATGAGAATAATTCCTATTAGTTATGCACAACCCGTAAATGTTAGAAAGATTAACACAACACAAAAAGAACAATTAGTAACACCTTCATTTAAGAGTTGGCAAGCAGGGGCGGCCGGAACTGTAGGAACCGGTGCCGGTGTGTTATTAGGCATGTTTGCAGCAGGCAGTTTTGGTGTAGCATCAATAATATCAGGAATGGTTGGCGCTTTTTTAGGAGTACTTGCAGGTAAGGCAAGTGAAGGAGCTTCTAATAACGGCTATCATAAGAACGCATTTTGCGGAAGTAATAATAAAGACTAGTTTTATAAACTAATTATATAGTTTTGTAAAAATCCCTGTTACAACTGTGACAGGGATTTTTAGTTGTTGTAGAATATTAAATGGGAGTGTTAAATTATATGCTAAATGATTCTGTAAAGTACATTAAGCAATTAATTCGAGATTTTGAGCCTGAAATCGGAATTGTTTTGGGCTCAGGACTTGGAGAACTGGCAGATGAATATTGCCAAATGAGTATTGAATACAAAGATATTCCTAATTTTGAAGTATCAACAGTCATCGGGCATAGAGGAAGGCTTGTTTTTTCAGAAATAAGCGGTAAAAAAGTAGTAATGATGCAAGGTCGTTTTCATTTATATGAAGGACATTCTGTTCAAAAATCTGTATTACCGATAAAAGTGATGAAAAAACTTGGAGTCAAAACCGTTATACTAACTAATGCAGCCGGTGGTGTTAATGCATCCTTCAGCCCCTCAGATTTAATGGTTATAACGGATCATATCAACTTTATGGGAGTTAATCCTTTAATAGGCGCAAATGATGACTCTATGGGAACGAGGTTCCCCGATATGAGTGAAGTTTATACACCTGAATACGTAGAACTGGTAAAGAAAACAGGTAATGAGATAGGGATTGACCTGCAAGAAGGTGTATATATGGCATTAACCGGACCTTCTTACGAAACACCGGCAGAAGTAAGAATGGCAAGAGTATTAGGAGCAGATGCAGTAGGTATGTCAACCGTACCGGAAGCAATTGTAGCTTCTTGGGCAGGAATGAAGGTTATCGGAATTAGCTGTATTTGTAATTCAGCGGCTGGAGTCAGTACTGTAGGACTTTCTCATGATGATGTTATTAATGCAGCTAATTCAGCAAAGAATAAATTTAAACTGTTAATAAAAGAGGTCATAAAAAGACTCTAATGAGGCTAGATAAATTTCTAAAAGTATCACGATTAATTAAAAGAAGGACTGTTGCAAATTCTGTATCAGAGATGGGCAGAGTTTCTGTTAACGGAAATTCTGCAAAGCCGGCAAAACAATTAAAAGTGGGCGATATAATAGAAATAGAATATACCAATAAGATTAATAAATACAAAGTTTTAGTTATTCCGGAAGGGAATGTAAGTATACAAGAAGCATCAACTTTATATGAAGAAATAAATTAAGAAGGATAATATGCACGAAATAATAATACAAATAAGTAATCTTTTTCAATCATTAGGGTTGCAAGGTTTAGTTATAAATGCAGGGATTGAAAGCTGTTTGCCAGGATTTCCGCTGCCTCCTGATGTCATGTTAATAGCTATGGATATAGCTAACCCGCAGAAAGCTTTATTCTATGCATTAATATGTACAATCGGTTCGGTTTCAGGCGGGGTTATAGGATATTCGATAGGTAAGTACGGAGGAAGACCGCTTTTTAACCGTTTATTCGGGAAAAATATTGATAAACTTAATGCAGTAGAAAATATGTATGAAGAATATGGTTCACTTGCCGTATTTTTGTCTGCATTTTCTCCTATTCCGTATAATATTTTTACAATTGCAAGCGGTATTCTAAAAATGAATATTTTAAAATTTATCGGCGTAAGCCTTTTAGGAAGAGGAGGAAGGTTTTTCCTTGTTAGTATAATTCTTATGTTATTTGGTGAAACAATAAAGCAATATCTCAATTATGTTATTGCAGCAGTAAGTATTGCACTTGTTGCATTCTTCTTCATTCTTTATAAGAAAAGACATTCCATAATAAATAAAGATAACTCTAAAGATATATCATTAATTGAAAAAACAGCTAATAAAGAAACTGAAAAATCGGAGCAAGAAGTATGCCAATAATTAACGAACATTTTATTATTCACACAAGAGGAAATAATGATATTATAAATATTACAAAACACGTTCAAAATTGCGTATACAAGCATGAATTAAAAAATGCGCTTGTCTGCGTTTCTATTCAAGGTAGTACCTCTGCTGTAACAACAATTGAATATGAAGAAGGCTTAGTTAAAGATTTAAAAGAAGCTTTAGATAGAATTGCTCCTTCAGGTGTTGAATATCATCATGATGAAATTTGGCATGACGGTAACGGATATGCTCATGTAAGATCTGCTTTAGTAGGGAGCTCCGTTAACATTGCTCTTGTTGACGGTTTATTGAATCTGGGAACTTGGCAGCAAGTTGTTTTATTAGATTTCGATAATAAAGAACGCTCAAGGAATATAACAGTACAAATTGTTTATTAGTTCTGAGCTAATTAAAAGCATTTTATGTTAGTAGCAAAAAAATTTTTTACGTTTTTTTAATTATATATACTTAATATTTTGTAAAGAAAACTTTATAAATACAAATATTTAGTGTAAAATTAAATTACTCTTCTATCACAAAAGTATGAAAGGATTATCCGATATGGTTCTTGAAATGCCTTACTCACAGCTTGAACGTGCGGTAAACCCGACTCACGATATCAAGTTATTTTCAGGTCGTTCAAATCCTCAATTAGCACAAGAGATTGCTGATTATTTAGGGACGACAGTCGGTCCGATGGTAATTAAAAACTTTGCAGACGGCGAAATATATGTTCAAATTAAGGAAAGTATACGAGGTGATGATGTTTTTATCATTCAACCGATTTGTAATCCTGTTAATGAGAATTTAATGGAACTGTTAATTATAATTGATGCGTTTAAACGTGCAAGTGCAAAATCAATAACAGCGGTAATCCCTTATTACGGATATGCAAGACAAGACAGAAAAACATCAGGCAGAGAAGCTATTACGGCAAAGCTAGTTGCGGATATTTTAACAACTGCAGGTGCAAACAGAGTTTTGGCAATGGATTTACATACCGGTCAAATCCAGGGATTCTTTAATATACTTGTTGACCATATTTTTGCAACACCGATAATTGTTGATTATGTGAAAAATTTAGGAATAAATCCTGATGATATGGTCGCAGTTTCCCCTGATATGGGCGGTGCAAACAGAACAAGAGCGTTTGCTAAAAAACTTGATTGTCCGATGGCTATTATCGATAAGCGTAGAGACAAACATAATGAAGCTATTGCGGCTCATATTATCGGTGATGTTCAAGATAAAGTATGTTTAATGTTTGATGACATTATTGACACTGCCGGTACTATTTGCGAAGCTGCAAAACTATTAAAATCAAAAGGTGCAAAAAAAGTATATGTTGGTGCTACACACGCAGTCTTCTCCGGTCCTGCTATTGAAAGACTAAAAAATGCTCCTATAGAAGAATGCATTGTAACAAATACTATTCCTTGGAAAAAAGAAGATTTACCATCTAACGTAAAACAGCTTTCGGTAGCTCCTCTATTAGGTCAAGCTATATCAAGAATTCACGATGATGAATCCGTAAGCTCATTATTTGGTTTTGAAAAAGAAATGAAAGTATAAAAGATTTCTTTTACTTAACTAATTTAACAGAAAAAGGTTCCTGCTCATTACGGAACCTTTTTATTATGTAAATGACATAAATTTTTTTATATACTTAAGTAGTTACCTGTTTATAATTTTTTGGTATACTGAAATTATAGATTTAGATTAAAAAAGGGATTTTTATTATGAAGGACATGTTGGATAAGATTATTCAAATAGAAAAAAAATATGTGGAATTAGGACAAACTTTATCTGATCCTAATGTCATAGCTGATTATAATAAGTTTAGAGATTTATCTAAACAAAGAAAATCAATGGAAGAAACAGTTGAATTATACTACGCTTGGAAAAAGGCTACAGACGCAATAGAAGAAGCAAAACAGATGATTCACGAAGAAAAAGATGAGGAAATGCGCAGTTTCTTAAAGGCTGAGATGGAAGAAAATGAAGCTAAACTACCTGAGTATGAAGAAAGGATGAAAGTTCTCCTGCTTCCCCGCGACCCAATGGATGACAAAGACATTATGTTAGAAATCAGAGGAGGAGCAGGCGGAGATGAAGCTAACATATTTGCCGGAGATTTAGCAAGAATGTATCTTAAGTTTGCTGATAAACAAGGATGGCAAACTCAAATATTATCGAAAACGGAATGTGAAGCAGGCGGATACTCAGAAATTATTATATCAATTAAAGGAGATGCTGTATATTCACAATTAAAATATGAATCAGGAGTACACAGAGTTCAAAGAGTACCGGAAACTGAATCACAAGGAAGAGTTCACACATCAACCGCTACAGTAGCCGTAATGCCCGAGGTAGATGATGTAGAAATTGAGATTAGACCTGAAGACATAGAGATGTCAACAGCCAGAAGCGGAGGCGCAGGAGGTCAAAACGTAAACAAAGTTGAAACTGCTGCCCGCTTATTTCACAAACCTACCGGAATAATGATTTTCTGTACTGAAGAACGTTCACAACTTCAAAACAAAGAACGTGCAATGGAAATATTACGTTCGAAATTGTATGATTTAGAAGTTCAAAAGCAAATGCAAGAAGTCACTGACCTGCGTCGTTCGCAAGTCGGGACCGGTGACAGAAGTGAAAGAATAAGAACTTATAACTTCCCCCAAGGGCGTTTAACAGACCACAGAATTAATCACAACCTGAATGTATGGACTGTTATTGACGGGGATTTAGATGAATTAATTCATCTTCTGATTGAATACGACCAAAAATTAAAGTTAGAAAAACTCGCTGAAGTCGGATAAAATTTGTGGTGCAAATAATTGTACCATACATCTAGCCATCTTCAAGCTGAGCGAGAAAATAAAAAAGAAAGGAATTGATAAGTGAAAAGGACAAAAGAGATTAAAACCACTTAATCACTTAGTTACTCAATCACTTAATCACCGACACAAATTGGAACACAAAAGAAAATGTATCTCCTGCGGAGAGATAAAATCTCGCGAGGAGTTGATTAAAATAACAAAAGAACATACAAGCGGAAATATTGTCATACTGCCAAATTCAAAGATATTTGGCAGATCGGTATATCTTTGTTATAATAAAGATTGTATTAATAATGCTTTCAAGAAAAATAAAATTAATAAATTTCTTAAAACAAATGTAAATATTGATAAACAAAGGTTATTGGGTTTTACCCAATCCACAGAAAATAAATAAAGGACTATTTGATGGACAGTTTAAGAGTTAGTGAATTAGCAAAAGAATTAGGGAAAACAAGTAAAGAAATTATAGAAAAATTTGCAGAAATTGATATTATTGTAAAATCTCATTCAAATACGGTAACACCGGCGCAGATTCGAAAACTCAAAGAACATTTAGGATATGGCATTCAAAAGAAAAATGCTAAACCAAAAGCATTTATTGTAAAGAAAGCAAAAACATCCGCAGATGAAACTGCTGCAGAAGAAGAAACAAAGCAGCCAACAAAAACTCAAGCGCCGCAAATTGAAAGAATACAAAGAGTTCGTAAGAGTCCTCAAATAGAAAAAGTTGATAAAATTGAAAAAACTGAACCCGTTCAACAGGAAGAAAGGAAACAAGAGGCTCCTGTTATAAAAAAAGCAGAAAAACCTGCTGTCAAAATAGAACGAACAAAAATTGAATATAAAAATCAATCCAGAATAGAAATTGTAAGAAGGGCTAATCCAGATAATAAATCTGCTTCAGACAAACAGAATCGCGAAAATAAAAATAACGACAGAGATAATAAAAAGCCTTTTAATAAACAATCCGGCGACAAAAAACTTGTAGAAAGAAGAATTATCCCGCAGGAAATTTATGAAGGTAAAGGCTCTTCTAAGAGACGTAATGAAGGCGGCAAGAAAAAAGAAAAAGATTTTAACTCCAAAAAAGAAGATCAGGAAATGATTTCTTTAGAGAAAGCTGCTGCTCAGAAACATAAAAAGAAATCACATAAAGAAGAGGCTGTTGAAGAGGTTAAATCATTGGTCGTAAATCAAGCAATGACAATTCAAGAGCTTGCTGATAAAATTCAGAAAACGCCTGCTGAGATTGTTAAATTTTTAATGTTTCAAGGTGTAATGGCGACTGTAAACCAATTAATTGATGTAGAAACCATTAAAAAAGTCTGCGCGGAATATGAGTTAGAAGTTTTGGAAGAAGACTTTGATGCATTTATTGAAGAAGAAATGGAAAAAGAGCAAAAACAAAAAGCTCTAACAGAAGTAGACAAAAAACTTCTCAAAAAACGTGCGCCTGTTGTATCAATAATGGGGCACGTTGACCATGGTAAAACAACATTGCTTGACAGCATTCGTGCATCAAAACATAAAATTGTAGCAACTGAAGTTGGCGGCATTACTCAGTCTATCGGTGCTTATACAGTTTATCTTGATAATAAACATGAAAAGAAGATTGTATTTGTTGACACCCCCGGTCACGAAGCATTCACAGAGATGCGTGCGAGAGGTGCTAAAGCAACAGATATTGCAATTCTTGTAGTTGCTGCAGACGATGGTATAATGCCTCAAACAATAGAAGCGATTAACCATGCTAAAGCTGCGGATGTTCCTATTATAGTTGCAGTTAACAAGTGTGATAAACCTGGAGCTAATCCTGACAGAGTTCTTCAACAGTTAACAGAACATGGTCTGGTTCCTGAAGCATGGGGCGGTGAAACAATAACTGTAAATGTTTCAGCTCTTATGGGTGACGGTATTGATGAACTTTTGGAATACATTTTGCTTGTTGCAGAAGTTCAAGACCTTAAAGCTAACCCGAAAGCAAACGCTTCAGGCGTTGTAATTGAAGCAAACTTAGATAAAGGAAAGGGACCTGTTGCAACACTTTTGGTTCAAAACGGTACATTAAGAGCCGGCAATTGTGTTGTAGTGGGGACTGCCTGCGGTCGTGTAAGAGCACTTTTATCTGACTCCGGAGAAAGAATCGTAAAAGCTGAACCATCTACTCCTGTAGAGATTTTAGGCTTAACAGAAGTCCCGAATGCGGGTGATTATTTTGAAGTTGTTCAAAACGAAAAAGAGATGAAAGCAATTGTTGATAAACGTAAGGAAAAAGAACGTGACAAGCGTCTTGAAGCAATGCTTCCTGCTCATATGAGAAGAGAAGCAGGTGCTGTAGAAGATGATATACCGCACTTAAATCTTATTATTAAAGCTAATACTCATGGTTCTGCAGAAGCTGTTTCTCAGGCAATTGCTCAGCTTGAGTCCAAAGAGATTGTAACAAAGATAATTCACGTTGGTGTAGGTGATATATCTGAAGCAGACGTTATGTTGGCATCTGCATCAAATGCCCTTATTTTAGGTTTCACCGTAAAAGAAGATGCAAATGCATTAGCTGCGGCTGAACGTGAAGGAGTAACAATTAAGAAATATGATATCATATATCAAATTCTTGAAGATATAGAACACACAATGATATCATTACTGTCACCGGATGTTAAAGAAGTTCAAACAGGTCAGGTCGAAATCAGACAAATCTTTACTATTGGTAAAGTTCAAAAGATTGCGGGATGCTATGTTACGGAAGGTAAGATTAGCAGGAATGATACAGCAACAATATATCGTGACGGTAAGGAAATTTTCAAAGGTGCTGTTGATCAGCTGAAACGTTTCAAAGATGATGTTAAAGAAGTTGCTCAAGGATTTGAGTGCGGTCTTTCGTTTGTTAAGTTTAATGATATTGCAGAAGGCGATATTGTTAAGTTTACAACAACAGAAGAAGTTGAAAAGACAGAACTCGTTTAATTTTGTATTAGCATTTACTATACATATTTATACCTCATTGATTCCTATCGATTAGGGATAAAAACTTTTTGTAAAGTTTTGTAAAGCTGTGTATAAAAAAAGTCAATTTTTCAAAGTTTACAGACTTTATATATATAAGATAGGGATAATTTTCAGAGGTATAAAAGATGAATCCGTTCTTTATGAACAATTTAAATATGGGGATGGGCTGCTTTCCGTTTATGATGCCAAGTATGGGATGCGGATGCGGTAATTTCTTCATGACTATGCCTTATTATCAGAACGATAATTTAGGATTTTTGAATTTTCCTATTTATAGGGATACAAGTATGGATTGGCTGCTTGATCCTAATTTAGCATTAAAACAATGTCAAATGAAATGGCAAAACGGAGATTTTGGTCCCGGAAGTTCATTCCTTCCAGGTTTTACATTCCCTTCAATCGGACAGATTCCCGGAATCCCCGGCATGCCTGGAGCTAATCCTTCTCAAAATACAAAAACTGAAGAAGAGAAAGCCAAAGAAAAGAAAAAAGAAGAGGAAGCTAAAAAACCTGACGGACAAAAAGCAAAAGCTTTATACGATAATTTTAATAAATTAAAAGAGCTTGCAAAAGACGAAAAAAATAACATAGATGCGCTTGATGATGAACTCATTCAAAAAGCGGAAGAAGCTATGAAGAAAGAAACAGCAGCAGAACAGCTTGAAGCAATGAAGGAAGTTATGGAATCTGTTCCTGCGGAACTTGTAAGAAAGACAATTCTCGCAGATGACAAAGTAAGCTTAGAGCTTCATAAAGCAGGATATAATTTTAACTTAAAGGGTAATCATTACAGTTTTCCTTGCAAATACGTAAAAGAAAAGGATTTTAACACTCCGGAAAGAATCGGAGAGTTAATCGAAGATATTGATAAACAGGTCTTTAATGAGTTTATGAATTATTCAGCACAGTTTGCAGATCCGAACGGATTTGGCAGAAATGTTATACTGCCAATTATAAGTGCTTGGAATGACAGCTGTGCTCCGAAGGATAAAGGACTGATAAGAGCTGTAGCTGCGAAGCTTCCCGAAAAGAACGAAGGTTTATTAGTTCAGGTAGAAGCAGGAGTTTCGAAAATTGCTGAAAGTTTATTAAACAAGGCTTCAGAATATTCTAATGATTCTTGTCCTAAGTTAAAAGCTCTCAAGGATGAACTGAGAACAAATTTACAAGCAATGAATGAAGCAATTGCAGCAAGAGATACTGAATCAAACGCAAGCAAAAAAGCTGATGCACTTCAAAAAGTTAAAGATGCAATG
>CAMORE010000047.1 GCA_946623365.1 uncultured Acinetobacter sp. | reverse complement strand
TAAAATTATTCTAAAAATTCCGGTAATATTTCATTGCTAAGCATTGTGCCTTGCAGGTTAAAAGCATATCCGGAATTTGTTTTTATTATAAAGTCTTTGTATTTTTTTAGAATGTGACTATATTTAGTATCAAAATCAATATTAAAAATTTTATTTATTTTTTTTATATTAATACCTTCGGTTTTTCTGAAACCGAGAAATATTTCTTCTTCCAGTTGTTCCTGTTTATTTAAAACCCTTCCATATTCGTGGCTTAAGGGTGATTCCATATATTTTGCTATTGAAGTATAGTTTGAATATCTTATACCATTCAAATATCCATGAGCAGAAACCCCAAATCCGTAATATTCATCGTTATTCCAATATGTTAAATTATGTCTTGATTCAAAACCTTCTTTTGCAAAATTGCTTACTTCATATCTGGTAAATTCTGATTTTTCCAACAAATTATTTATGAGTAAGTACATATCAGCTTGTAAGTCTTCATCCGGAATGTTGCTTGGAGGTTTTTCTCCCCAGAAGGAGCCTCCTTCTATTTTTAGTCCGTAAGTCGAGATATGCTGAATATCCATATCTAAAAATATTTCAATGTCTTTTTTCAATCCTTCTAATGTTTGATTAGGTAATCCGTATATTAGGTCCAGGCTTATATTTTTAAAACCGGCTTTTTTTGCATTTTTTACAGTTTGTATTATTGCTTTTGAGTCATGTTTTCTGCCGATTAATTTTAACAGATTATCATTGAATGTTTGTGAACCTACGCTAATCCTGTTGAATCCTATATCATTGAGGGCTTTTATATATTCATAATTCCCTTCTTCCGGATTAAGTTCAATTGTTATTTCACTGTTAAGGTCGAAATTTAATTTAGATAAGACTTTTTCCAGTAATTTAGCCGGAACTATAGAAGGTGTTCCTCCTCCAAAATACAGTGTTGATAAAAGTTCTCCTTGATAATTATTATCAATCTCTTTTATTAAAGTATAGATATATCCTTTTAACTTATCATAAATATCGTTTTCACTTATTAAGTGAATCGGATAAGAGATAAACGAACAATAATTGCACTTTTTTCCGCTGCAAAACGGTATATGGATATAACAAGCTTTTGGCATACTATTCATCCAATTTTATAAAATTAGAGTCCCATCTTAAATCGAGATATTTAATTTTTTTGTTAAGCATTTTTACTTGTGGAACAAGTGTTCTGAGTCGCTGAACTTTATCATAAACACCGGCATTGAAACTGCCAAGTCTTATATTAACAGCAGGAATCTTGACGTAAACATCTTTTGGGTCTCTATAGTCAATATATTCTACTTTTTCTCCGGATGCTTCTTCTATCATGGCGGCAAGCTTTTTCATGTTGTTAACTTTTGTTTTATCCCATGTCCGGTAATCATCTCCTAATCCGTATGTTATAATTCTAACCGTATTATATTCGGATGTTAAAGGCATATAATCACGACCGATTAACTTTCCGTCACTCGAGAAAAACGCAATCGGCTCTACCTCTATATCAGGAGATATTGTTAACGCAGGGGTTCTTTCAATAACAATAATCTTTAATCTTGCAGGAAACCAAAATCTTCTTATGTAGACATCCTGAACGGGCTCAAGCTGTTTAATACTTTCTTTTAAGTTATCTGTTTTTACTAAAAAAATAGGCTTTGTAGAAACTTGATTTCTTCTTAGAGCAGATAGAATTTTTTGTTCAGGAACAATTTTATTGTTTACTATTTCAAAAGCAGGACTGTCTATTCTGTCGAAAGCATTTTTATGCAGCCTCCACTGTGGAAGTTTTAACAGCATATAACTTAAAGTAATTAAAGCTATTAGAATAAAAAGTTTCCAAATAGCGCGCAATTGGTTTAGCCTGCGTCTGGAACGTCTGACTTGACGCTGCATTTTAGCTTGCTGCAGTCTTCTTGTCTGTCTATATTTTGGATGTCTTTCAAACTCTTCTTCTGACATTATTTATTAAGTCCTACGCTGTTAAGTATCATTAAAACAAGATGGTCATAATCTATTCCCATAACTTTTGCTTGAGCCGGTAAATCACTTGTATCAGTCATACCCGGATTAGTATTTATTTCTAAGAAATAGGGTTTATCATCTTTTACCATAAAATCAATTCTTGAAACTCCGTCGCAGCCGGCAGTTCTGTGAGCTTTAACAGATATTTCCTTTACTTTATCTGAAGCTTCTTTACTCAATCCTGTTGCAGGTACAATGAATTCTGAAAGTCCCTTTGTATATTTTGCATCAAAGTCGTACCATTCGGTTTTAGTTCTTATTTCTAAAATCTCTGTAGCAAATTCTTTACCTTTATTACCGATAACGCCAACTGTGATAAAGAATCCGTCTATAAATTCTTCTATTAAAACATCGTCATTATATTTTAGAGCTTCTTTATATGCATTTTGTAATTCTTCAGGCTTATTAACTTTTGTCATTCCAAAACTTGAGCCCTCGGAAACAGGTTTTGTAATAAGAGGATATTGTAATCCTTTTACGGCATCTTCTACATTTTCTCCTTTGCGTACGAAAACTGATTTAATAAGCGGTATTTCTTTGCATGTAGAAAGTATTCTTTTTGTGTATTCTTTGTTCATACAAATAGCACTTGCCATAACGCCGCATCCGGTGTATGGAATTTTCAATATTTCCAGTACGCCTTGAATGCACCCATCCTCACCATACTTTCCATGCATTGTATTATACGCATACTCAAACCCTTGTAAATCATTTATAATATTTGGTGAAACATCTACTAATTCAGCATTCTTATATCCTAATCTCTGTAATGCTCCCAATACATTTTTCCCTGAACGGAGTGATACTTCCCGTTCGGATGACATTCCTCCGCATAAAACTGCTATCTTTGACTCTCGTGGGACAATATATTCCATAATTCTTCCTCTTTTTTCGTTTTATTACCTATAAAAATAATTTCCGGTTTAAGTTCAATCGTGTATTGTTTTTTAACAGCATTATACATCATTACCATTAATGTTAAAATATCTTCTGAAGCTGCGTTACCCTTATTAATAATAAAGTTTGCATGTTTCCCCCAAACTTTTGCTTGCGGCAGTTCAAATGTCTTGACCCCTGCTTTATCCAAAAGCCTGCCTGCTGAATCATTTTCAGGATTCTTAAATACACTTCCCGCATTGGGATTCTTTAATGAAGGCTGTACATTTTTTCTGAATTCAAGGTTCCTGTCCATAAGACTGTTTATCTCTTCTTTTGAAGCTTTTTTTAACTCAAATTCTGCATGTATTAATATATATCTGCCATTTTGCAGAATAGAACTGCGATAACCAAATTCCAGCTCATCTTTTTTCTTGTATATAATTTCGTGAGTTTTTTTATCAAATAAACAGCACTGTGAAATGACATCAGATATCGTTTGACCATGAGCTCCTGCATTCATATATACTTCCCCGCCAATTGTCCCCGGAAAACCTATCATGAATTCAAGACCGCTCAACCCTGCTTCTGCCGTTTTTTGTGATAGTAAAGGCCCTTTTACTCCGCAAGAAGCAAAAACTTTAGTTCCTCGTATCTCATATTGTTTTAATTCCGTTGTCAGAATAATTTCGCCATTATAACCATTGGAAGAAAATAATACATCGGAACAATTACCCAGTACCAAACAATCAGGGTGTTCTCTGAGCAGCTCCGTTAACTCGGACTGAGTCTCTGGAAAGTATATTTTACTTACAACCCCTCCTATTTTGTATGTTGTTAAATTTTTAATCTCAAAGTTTTCTTTTATTATCAACTAAAAACCTTTCTTTTAATGCAAAATTCAGCTTTTTGTTATAGTTGTTTCTCTAATTCTTTTCCTAATGTCGTTATTGTTCCGGCTCCAAGTCCTATTACAACATTGCCGGCATGGAGAGTCGGACAAAGTTTTCTCGCTACATCGCAAATACTTCCTGAATAATACTCCGAACCGTTAAGTTCACCGGAAAATATTTCGGAGTTAATACCTTCAATCGGTTCTTCTGAGGCAGAAAAAACATCTGTAACGATTACTCTTCCGGCTTCATCAAATGCTGTCTTAAATTCATTCCACAGACTTTGCAGTCTGGTATACCTATGAGGTTGAAAAACAGCGACAATATTTTCTTTTCCGAATTTTAAAGCTGCGGCATTAAGAGTTGCCTTAATTTCAGTAGGATGATGAGCATAATCATCATATACTTCTACTCCGTTATGCTCGCATATTTTCTGGAATCTTCTGCCCATACCCGTAAATCCGTAAAAATAGTCTTTTATCTCATTGATGTGAATACCTGTTTCATTGAGAGCAGCTATTACAGCTAATGTATTATATACATTATGTATTCCTGATAATTTAGTTTTTATCTCGGATAATTTTTGTTCTTTATAATAGACATTAAATACTGTAAAATCTTTTGTAAAATTTATATCTTTTGCTGTATAATCAGCTTTATTCAACCCAAATGTTACAAAATCTCCTTCCAAATTTTTAATACCGTTATTGTCATTATTAACAATAACTTTTTTTGCTTTTTTAATTGCAATATCAAAAGTTTTTAATAAGTCCGGTAAACCGTTTTTATAAAAATCCAAATGGTCTTCTTCCAAGTTATTTATAACTAAAATATCAGGTGAATACTTAATAATAGTTCCGTCGCTTTCATCCAATTCCGCAACAAAGTAATTTCCTGATTTATGCTGTGCATTAGTATCTAATTCGGGAACAATCCCGCCATCAACAAAAGACGGTTTTAAACCTGCCTTATCTAATACATACGAGCATAAACCGCTGGTTGTAGTTTTCCCGTGAGTACCTGAAAATCCTATAAAAATCTTTCCGTCATTTTTTGCTTGTTCGGAAATCTCTTTAAGCAAATCAGAGCGGTGGAATATTTTTAGTCCGAGTTCTTTTCCTCTTATTACTTCAGGATTATCCCTTCTGATTGCGGAACTTACTATAACAGTAGAATTTTCAGGAACATTTTGAGCGCTGTGTCCTATATTAATAGTTGCACCAAGTTCTCTTAATTTATTTACATATTTTGTTTCAATTATATCTGAGCCGGAAACCGTATGACCATCTTCCAATAAATATTTTGCAAGACCGCTCATTCCTATTCCGCCGATTGCTATAAAATGATATTTCCCCATTTACTATTCTCCAAAGTTTATAAATTAATTATATTATAAATAATACATCAATAGCAATAAATCTCGATTAAAAAATGGAAAATAATAAGCAGTTTGTCTTAGAATTAACCAGAAACGTATGCTGTAATGCTATACAGAGGCAGGAGGAAATAATATTGTTTCCCATATGTTAATTGCGCATATCAGCCTTAAAATAATACATAATGCTTCTATGTTATTGTTTATTATCTATTCCATGTTTAATTTCAATAGCATCCACACCCAGCTGATCCAAAGCTTTCATCGCAAGAGATGTAGGGTCTTCTATAATTGCAAGCAATAAATCGACAGCTTCTATTTTTTTCTTATCGGATTTTTTTGCGGATATCCATGCTTTTTCTAAAACTCTTTTTGCTCTGTTTGTAAATGTTATTTCATTTTCAAAATATTCATTACCAAATCCGACAAGATTTTCAACAACAATTCTGGCATCTTTCATTGTTATTTCCAAATCATTCAACACTTCAAAAGCAATACTCGTTCCTTCCGCAATAATACCTAATAAAAACATTTCTGTTCCTACGACATTTCTTCCTATTCTTCTTGCTTCTTCTTTTGCAAGTTTCATAATAGATAATGTTTCCGGCATTTGTTTTTCTATTGGCTTTAAAATTTCATTTGATAATTTTTCTTCATTTACACCTAATGATTTAATAACATTATATGCAAGGCCTCGTTTATTTTTCAAAATACTTAATATAATATGATCAGGAGTTATTACGGATGAGCCAAGTTCTTTTGCGGTTTGTAATGCTGTATTCATAATAGCAAATGCGTTTGGGGTAAAAATGATTTTTTTCCCTTCATATTCTGCTTGTCTGGATTGCTGCTCCGATAATTTTTCTTCAAAAGTTTCAGAATTAAGACCATATTTATTGATTGTTTTTACAAGTTCAGAATCGGCATCTTCTAATATGGAAGCGACAATTTGCTCTGTTCCCAAAATCTCGTATCCCTTAGCCGAAAGCTTTGATACAGCCCTGTCAAAAACTCCTGTTAGAGCTTCACCTTCGTATACTGATTCAAAACTGCTTTTCTCAATATCATCTTCTGCTTCCGGGTGTTCTAAACGTTTAATTTTTCTTTGAACAAGCTTTGTAAGAATATCTCTTGCCGCATAATAATCAAAACCAAACTTATCCAATATTTTTTGAATGTTAGAATTTTTTTCTGCAATAATCGATAAAAATAAGTGTTCGAAAAGAATATTATTATTGCCTGATTTACTTGCCAAATCCAAAGTATGCTTTAATATTTCTTTGTAAGTATAACTAAAAGGTATATTTTCAGTCTGCTTGGTTGTAATGCTGACATAATTGGTAATTTCTTTTTGAATCTTCTCGGATGTAATTCCATACATTCTGAAAATTTTAAGAGAAACACCTTTTGCTTCATTAACAAGAGCCAGTAAAAGATGCTCAACAGAAACATCTGCACAAGACATCTCTTTTGCGATTCGCTGGCTTTCCGAAACTACATTAACAGCTCGTTCTGTAAAACGCTCAAACAAAACTATACATCCTCATCTTCGTCAAATTCTTCATCTTCAAGAGTTTGAACATATTCACAAACTCTATTAAACTCATCTTCATCTTCAATGGTTCTAAAGAATCCGTTATCCTCATTTTCTTCTACATATTCCATAACCATAACTTCAGTGTCATCGTCATCTTCTCCAAGAGGAATTAGTAAGGCATATGTTTTATTTTCAAAATCAATCACATCATAAATTTCACATTTTATAATTGTGCCATCTTCCCATAAAACTTCAACGTACTGTTGTTCTGTGTTTTGTTCTTCACTCATAATTTACCGTCCTAAATATTGTTCTAGTATTACACAAGCACTTTCCATATCCACAAGTCCCTTGTTTTTTCTGAAATCGACTTTTCTTTCACGCAGTCTTCTTTCAGCTTCTTCGGATGTTAATCGTTCATCTTCTAATATTATATCAAAACCAATAATTTTTTGTGAAAAATCTATACAATCTTGTCCCTGAAAGCCAATTGAGTCATCCATGTTTTTAGGGAGTCCAACTATAATTTTTTCGACATGATTCTCTTTTGCAATTTTAGTTATTTCTTCAATTGCAGCTTTTTCCGGCTGTCTTAAAACACATGAATGCGGTGTGGCTATTACGTGTAAATAATCACTTAGTGCAACTCCGATTCGCTTTGTTCCTACGTCCAACGCCATTATTTTATGCATTATTATCAACCCATTTTGATTCTATGCTTGATATAATTAAGTCAAGCTGCAGCAATTTGAAGTCCCCGTCGTTTTGTTCTTTTTTTGTTCCAAAAACATTTTTTGTGTTCTTTTGATTTTTTAAAAGATATCTTCGTCCTACATAATACTCGTATATACTTTTTCTGATAATATTAGTTAAGAATTGATAGTTTGTACCTAAGGAATAAAATATTGTTGCTAATTCTATATCGCCTTTGATAAATCTAAGATATGCCGCCAAATTAAATATAACAAGTTTGTAAGCAAGTTCAGGAGCTGTGTATACTTCGTCATAATGCTCCGCTATAAATTTATCTAAATCTATATTAAAATTATTATCCTTGTATTCTTTTGACAGTTCTTTAATAAATACTGCGAATGTGTCAGACGTAATTTCATCAAAAAACCAATTCTGAACATAATCACTTAAACAAAGCTTATCAATATCTTTTTGGTTAAGTTCTATTTTTTCTAATTCAAGCTCAGGTTTTTTTGGTTCTATATCAAGTAAAATACTTTGCCAGCAGATGTATTCATAAGGAATCGGTTCTCCATTTATATGTGAATTTTCTTCAGCCTGATCAAGTAAAAATTTAATTATTTCCGGTTCTACTTCATATCGTTCCTGATAGTTATAAAATTTGTCTACAACTCTGTAAAAATCATGCTCAGACATAACATGAAAACCAAATGTATCAAGTATACCATATCTTGGGTTTATGACAATTGCCAAAAACTGCAAAGTCTTATTTGCTCTTTTTCTGGTGAATATAATTGCCATATTTCCGTGTCCGTCAGGGAAAGATACGTATGTTTTGTATGGTTTTGATTCTTTTAAAATATTATTGTAAAACTCTTTCGTATTATCAACGCGGACTCCTGACATTTTAAGCTCGGAAAGAGCTTTATTAATCCTGCTGATAAGCTTTGGCGCTGCATACTTTTTTGCATTCTCTATTGCATGATATGCAAGTTGAGACTTTGTTCTTCCCAATATTTCCAACGCTTTAAATCCGATTTCGGTGTCCATATAGTATAGAAATACGGGGATTAAAATATTTGCAAGACTGTCATATTCGTAGTCATTTTCGAGAGATTCAATTAATGTTATTTTGTCGCTGTCGGATATTGCACTTAAAAAGTCCATAAAATCAATTTGAGCTTCAGGATTCATTATTGCTGTTTCCAACAGTTGTTTTGTTTCTTCATTGATTAATTCATTAAATTGATCAAAATATCCGCTTATAACATCATAATCAATTTTGTTGCCCAAATCTTTCAACATATTAAAAGCAATCATTTTCAGGTGATCATTGTAATCCGGTGATTTTATAATGTTCCATAATTCATCGCTTAAAACATCTTTTTCAATTAATTCGCTTAATAGCCAGCAAACCAGCATTGCTTTTTGTTCGGGAGCTGTTATAAGTTCTCTTATTAAGATGTCAAGAACTGCTTTTTTATCTTCAATATTCTTTAAATCTGTAATTAATGCAGAATCAGGCTTAACAGAAGTGGACAGAGCCGCCAGAGTTGCTAAAATTTCTGCTTTTATTTGAATTTTATTCATGTAAATCCTCAAACAGTTCTAAAACGGATAATTTGATTCTACCGTAAAACCTGAATTATGGCAAGTAGTCAGGGAAAACTGTTCTATGATTTTTATCATGATATTTTGAAAAAGTGTATTATTTCAGTTTTTGTAAAATATGTTTTTTACATTAAAATCAGGACTGAATTTTTTTTCATTATTTTCAGAAGGGTTAACTTTTGTAACATTGCTCATATCTTTTATTTGTTCAAGTTTGGTTAATTTAGATAGTTGACTTATGATTTTGTCAATTGCATCTTGCAGCTCTGCGGAGTTTTTATATTGAGCAAGTGCGGGTACTATCGCAACCTCTGTTCTTACAGTTACATTTTTTAGTGTAATATTTACTCCTTGGTCAATTGCAAATAATAAAAAGTTTTTAGCATTATTTTTCATTTGTTGAAAAGCTGCATCCAAAGATAAATGTTCAAGTTTATCCTTGCTGTTTTCCCAAGCATAAATTGCATCGGAAAGCTTTGATTTATCTGTGTTTTGAAGGAATGTTCTCAAATGTAAAGCTAAGAATTCTTCTAAATTATCGGCATCATATGTTTTTATGTACTTTTCTGCTTCTTTTGACAACTCATTACCTAAAAGTCTTCTTGCGTTATCTGATAGTGTAAATGCTGATTCTTTTATGATTCCGCTATACTCTTTATTTGCATTTTTGCTGTCGTCAATAACTTCTTGCATAATTTTTTCTACAACTCTGTTTTTGATTGCAGATTTTGTATTATACATTGCGTATTGTTTTATCTCCATGTACTTAGCAGGTAATTTTTGTTTATACCTTTCTGCCATTTCAACTATATTACCTGTTTTCTGAAAATTTTGTATAAATATAGTTTTATATTCATCAATCATTTTTAAAACATTTTTGATGTCCTCTTCATCGTGTCCTATAAAATCTCTTATAGCTTGCTTTTTTAGGCTGTCTGTGACTGATTGAACTTCTGCTTCTTGCTGCCAGAATTCGTATTCTTGTTCGGTAACTTTTTTGTCTGCGTCTTTATCTATAGTGGATAAGTCTAATATATCAAATTGTTTTGTATTAAAAAGAGAGTTTATTTCTTCTTCGGTAATAAAACCGTCTTTGTTAATATCAATTTCTTCAAAACTCATGTAGCCGACTTGTTTTGCTGTTAAAGAGCCAAATTTTACTCCTTGCATGCTATTCATATTTTCCCCTATCTGTATAAATTAATCCCTTACTTTTGCTGATTGATATTATGTATATCGGCATTTATAAAAAAAACTTTAGTCTTTTTGAAAATAAATTTACAAAAATTAACAATTTAAAGACGGAAAAAAGATATGGCTTGCATGTAAAATTTGTTTATACTAGAATGAGAGGGTCAGAAAATAACCCGCAATTGAATATTATGAGGCCGAAAAATCGGTTCTTTGTGTATGTTTTTAATTTCAATTGCCATGAAAATCGGATAAATAAACCGAAAAACAGTGTTACAAATGTTAGAAAATTAGAAAGGTATAACATGTCAGAAGAAGAAAAAATTGAAGGGTTAAATGAGACCCAAGCTGAAGAAACGGTAGAAACTACAGAAGATACTTCCGCAGAATCTGAAGCAACAGAAGCCAACGAAGTAGAAGAAGATGTAACAGAAGAAGTTGTTACAAAGCTTCCTTCGAAAAAACAAAGAAACAAAAAGAAAAATGTTGAAACTGCTGAAGTTAAACCAGAGTCCGAATGGAAAGAACAAGTTGTTCAAATCAGTCGTGTTACAAAGGTTGTAAAAGGCGGTAAAAAATTAAGTTTCAGAGTTGTTGTTATTGTCGGTAACATGAAAGGTCAAGTAGGGGTCGGTTGTGCAAAAGCTGCTGAAGTTATTATTGCAATTCAAAAGGCTATTGCTGACGGCAGAAAGAACTTAATAACTGTTCCTATTTTTAAAACAACTATTCCGCACCCGATTGTCGGACGTTCAGGTGCAGGTAAGGTTATGTTAAGACCGGCATCTCAAGGTACAGGTATTATTGCAGGTGGTGCAGTTCGTCCTGTATTGGAACTTGCAGGTATAGAAAATATCTTAACAAAATCACAAGGTTCCAAGTCTCCTCTTAATGCAGCATATGCTACTATGGATGCTCTTAAATCATTAAGAATGTTCAATGATGTTGCTAAAAAACGCGGCTTAACAATGTCTGAATTATTAAATTAATAAATATAAAGGAAAGTAAAAATGGCAAAAACAGCAAATAAAAAAATACAAATTAAACTTGTTAAAAGTTTAATCGGATGTTCTGAAGCTCAATGCAAAGTTGCCAGAGCTTTAGGGTTCACTAAAAAAGATCAAGTAGTAGAACATGAAGAAAGCCCTGTTATAATGGGTATGGTTAATAAGATATCACACTTGTTAGAAGTTACAAAATAACTTTTGTGATGTGATTAAGTGATTGAGTGATTAAGTGATTGAGTGAATTTTATGTTCACAATAAGTCAAGCGGCACAAAAATCATAATGATATCCACTTAATCACATGCTCACTTAATCACGCAATCACTAAAATGAAAAGGACTAGAAAAATGACAAACAAAATAGAATTAACAGATTTAAAACCTGCAGAAGGTGCTACCAAGAAAACCGTAAGAGTTGGTCGTGGTCGTTCTTCAGGATGTGGTAAAACTTCAAGCCGCGGTAATAACGGTGAAGGTCAAAGATCAGGCAGAACTTCAAAAAGAGGTTTTGAAGGCGGACAAATGCCGGCATATAGAAGACTTCCTAAATTAAAAGGCTTCCAAATTATTAATAAAATTAACTATGCAGCAATAAATGTAGGCAGATTAGAGGCTCTTAATCTAAAGGAAATTTCTCTTGAAACATTAAAAGAAGCTAAAAAAGTTCACCCATCAAGCGAAGGTTTGAGAATTTTAGGTAACGGTGAAATCAAGAAAGCTTTAACAATAAAGGCTAACTATGTAACCCCTTCTGCTAAAGAAAAAATTGAAGCAGCAGGCGGAAAGATTGAATTAGTTTAGTAAAGTGATTAAGTGGCATCGCTTTGCTAAGTGATAAAGTGACTAAGTGAATATTAAACAAGTTTATAATATAACTAATTTGTTATTGAAAATTATTTAAAACTCACTCGGTCACTTAATCACTTAATCACTTAGTCACAATGTGTACGTTTATATATAAAGAGGAATACAAAAAATGACAGGAATGAGAATGCCTACTACGGCAGATTTGATGTCAATGTGGAATGCGTCAGGTCTAAAAGAAAAATTGATTTTTACTTTTGGAATGCTTATTTTATTCCGCTTTGGGATTCATTTACCTGTGTATGGTATTAATAATACAGCATTTGCAAATCTTGCGGCGCAAAATAACCTGTTAGGATTTTTAGATTTATTTACAGGCGGTGCGTTGGGCAAGGTTTCTATTTTTGCTTTAGGAATAGGACCATACATTACATCATCAATTATTATACAGTTAATGGCAGTAATTATACCGTCATTAGAAAAGTTACAAAAAGAAGAGGGTGAAGCGGGAAGGCGCAAGTTATCTCAGTATACAAGATTATTTACTGTTGTATTAGCAGTATTTCAGGGAATAATTTTTATGAGTTATTTGGTTCATCTTCCTAATTCAATAATGCCGGGAGTAAATCATACAATGTTTTACATCTCGTCTATAGTTTCTTTGACAGCAGGTTCAGTTCTTGTAATGTGGATGTCAGAGTTAATAACAGAAAGAGGTATCGGTAACGGCGGCTCTCTGATTATCTTCGTAGGTATTATATCAGGTATTCCGCTTTATTTTTCAAGAACGGCTCTTATGGTACAGCAAGAATCCGCTTTGATGTGGGGACTCGCACTGCTTATGGTTATATTTTTTGTTACAATGATATTCATTGTAATAATGCAGGAAGCTGTAAGAAAAGTTATAATAGTTAACCCTAAACGACAAGTCGGAAATAAAGTATATGGCGGAGTTAACACATTTATTCCGTTCAAGCTAAATCCGGGCGGAGTTATGCCTATAATCTTTGCTATAGCAATACTTTTGTTCCCATCTACGGTATTAAGCTTGGTAGGGCAAGCTCATTTAACAGGTGCTGCGGAAACAGTATTTATGTATCTGAACAAAATATTTAATCCGAGCGGTATTACATATTATGCAATATACTTTTTAATGATTGTTGCATTAACATTCTTTTACGCTTCAATTATGCCTAATATGCAGCCAAAAGAAATTGCGGATAACCTTAAAAAGTACGGTTCTTCTATTCCGGGAGTTAAACCGGGAAGACCGACTGCAGAAGCATTAGATAAAATATTAACAAAAACAACATTTATAGGTGCAATAGCATTAGGATTTATTGCTCTTGTTCCTGCTTTTGCAAGTTATGCAACAAAAATTACAACATTCCAAGGTATCGGAGCAACTTCTCTGATAATCATGGTTGGTGTTGCGCTTGATTTAATTAATCAGGTTAGAACGCATTTGCTTGCAAGAAACTATGAAACTTTCTTAAAAGAGTAAGTTAGTTATAAAAAATAGAATACAAAGTAACACGGGGTCATGGCCCCGTGTTTTGTTTAAGTAAATAAATTTTACAAAAGCAGGTTATTTTTATTATAGATACTTGTATTTGGAATATTTTTATGTTTATTTATAAATATATGGGTATCCTCTTTCAACCCATCTCAAGTTAGGAGTCGCGGCTGGACTCCAAAAAGTCGAAATAAAAAGAAGGAAATTGTTATGTTAAAAATTAGATTAAAAAGATTAGGTGCTAAGAAAGCTCCGTCATACAGAGTTATCGTTATTAACTCAACTACAAAAAGAGAAGGTAAACCTATTGAAGAATTAGGTCACTATAATCCTAAAACAAAAGAAATGAAGCTAAATAAAGAATCTGCATTAGCTTGGATTTCAAAAGGTGCTCAACCTACAGATACAGTTAAATATTTGATTACTAACTGTAATGATGACGGTACATTAAATTACAAAAAATCAGAAACAGTTAAACTTTCTAAAAAAGCTCAAGCAAAGAAAGCTGCTGAAGAAGAAGCTAAAAAAGCTGCTGAAGAAGCTGCTAAGGCTGAAGCTGAAAAAGCAGAAGAAGCTCCTGCTGAAGAAGCAGCTCCGGAAGCATAATTATT
>CAMORE010000046.1 GCA_946623365.1 uncultured Acinetobacter sp. | reverse complement strand
TAAAAAAAGGATTCACGTTGGCAGAAGTTCTTATAACACTGGCTATTATCGGTGTTGTAGCAGCATTAACAATTCCGACATTGATGGCAGACAGCAGATATCAATTGATTAGTTCAAGAATAGCTAAATTTAGGTCTGTTACTGAAGATGCCGCTTTAGCTTTTAATGCAATGAATAATGACATTACAGTTCCTAATATTAGTAAAATTATAATTTATAAAGATGTGTCAAATATAAAATATTCTGAAAATAAAAAAGATGCAAACGGCAAAGATATTAAAGTGAACGGACAGACTGTTCCTGATGAGACATCACCAATTTCGGAAGCTAATTTTAAATTGAAAGATGATACAGAAGTATTTGTAAAAGATGGAAAGACCGGATATACGATTTTAACAACATACGGAAATCAAGCAGATGCATCGTTCAAACAAAAATATGGTACCCCTGCAATTGCATTAACATTTAAACCTAATGTAAACGGTTTGAGCACTGTTCAAAATGAATTTAAATTTATAATGACGGATAAAGGCTATGTAATGCCTGATAACACTGATTATTGTTTAAAAGGGCTTTTAGACAGAACAAATAACGGTAAATTGAACAAAGAGCTTGCAAAGACAAAGGGGACTGAGAGTAAAAATGGATGTTGTGTAGGCACCACGTGTAAAAGCTAGTAGTCTGCAGGTTGGGTGAAACCCAACAATAAACTTAAAACAAAAAAAGGATTGAACAAATGTTCAATCCTTTTTTTAGCGCGTGTGTGAATCAGATCTTATTATATGTTTTCTGTGGTTATTCTTTCCCGCAATGGTTCATACAATGACTTTTTATGATAATTTGTATATAATCACAAAAGTTAATACTCTCATAAATAGATTTTAATTGATTTAATTCTAAAATAGTGTATAATTATACTTGAAGGAGAGAATACTTATGAAGAAAAAAGGTTTTACTTTAGCAGAAGTGCTAATAACATTAGGTATCATCGGTGTTGTAGCCGCTGTTACTATGCCTACATTAATGGCTGATACAAAATACAAACAAGTTGGTGTTAAACTTGCAAAGTTTCATACAAATTTAGAAAATGCAGCAAGAGCTTATGCTGCTGAACACGAAAGCATTGAATCTGCTGATGATTTTGCAAGCTTTATTAACCAATACTATGTATTTAAAGATATTTATTCAACTGATGATAAAGGAAATACTACAGCTGGCGGCTCAAGCTTGGCAGCAACTACAGAAACAACATTAGTTGGCTCAAAAAGTGATTTTACTAAAAATTATGCAATTTTGAAAGACGATACAAAAATAGCTTTTGGAACAGGAAGTGAAAGTGATATTGATACAACAAAGTATCCTGAAAATAAATATGGAGCAGCAAGCTACATAGTTTATTTTAATCCGAATGTTTCGGGATTATCATCTGATGCTCAATCTATATATTCTTTTATTGTAACAACAAACGGACATGTTATGCCTTCTAAATTGGATACATGCACAGAAACATTATTTACAAATAACTGGATTGTAAAAAAAGAATACTATAGTGCAAAAGCATCTACTAAAAAGCAAGACGGTAAAGATGTAGATGTTCCGGGAGCATGCTATAAAAGCTAGTTAATAATAAATTACATATAAAAAAGAGGTCCCTGTTTTTATAGGGATCTCTTTTTTTTGTAAATTTTTGTAAATTTTTTATAAAATCCTGCAATTTCAGATTTTAAATATACTTTATATATATGTAAGACATAAACAAAGAACACATAACATAAACCTTTCATACAACCTACACACTAACCTTCTACACATGAGGAATTAATCAAAAAAATTCCGAACCCTAATCAATATGATTCAGGGTTTTTTATTTTGTAAAAGAGGGTAAAAATAAAGACAAAATATATCTAATCAACTGTTGAATATTTTGTTGCATTTATGCAGCTAATTATTTCATAGATGCATCTATGAAATTATAGCAATAACTTATAGTTTATTTTGCGGGAGAGAACTCCCCTGTTTAAAATATTCTCTTATGATATTTTCTATTCTAATAGAGGATTTTCCGTCTCCATAAGGATTAACAGTTTTTAATCTTGTCTCATTTTTATCGTAAGAAAGAATTTTTTCACTTTCAAAGATTATTTTTTCATAATCTGCCCCTACCAATTTTGATACACCGGCTTCAATTCCTTCTTGACGTTCTGTTTCATATCTCATTACGAGAGTCGGACAAGCAAAAGATGGTGCTTCTTCTTGTATTCCGCCTGAATCTGTTAAGATAAGTTTTGCATGCTTCATCAAATAAACTAAATTAGGATAATCCAGTGGTTTCAATAATGAAATATTTTTAAAATTACCCAATTGCGCATGTATTTTGTCATGAACATTCGGATTCGGATGAACAGGAATTACAAACGTATGATCATCATATTTTTTAGCCAAATATGATATTGCATTGATAATTTTATCAATTCTTTCACCGTGATTTTCTCTTCTGTGCGCAGTTATTAGCACGAGTTTATCATTAATGTTTATACCTAAATTTTCATAAAAGATTCTTGATTGTTCAATAATGTTATCAGATAAACAAAATAATGCGTCGATTACAGTATTACCGACAACATGAATCTTTTCGGGACTTATACCCTCTTTCAATAATGCATCTTTATTTTTTTGAGTAGGTGCAAAATTCAGTTCTGCAACTCTTGTTGTCATTTGACGCATGACTTCTTCCGGAAATGGTTCGTAGATATCATATGAGCGAAGCCCCGCCTCTACGTGGAAAACAGGAAGCTTGTGATAAAAACTTGTAAGTGCACCGCAAAGAACAGTCATAGTATCACCTTGAACAACTGTTGCGTCAATTTGTTCTGCCGAAAATACCCCATCCAATGATGTTAAGATTCTCGCTTGAACTGATGATAGAGATTGATTTGCTCTCATGCAATCAAGGTTATAATCGGCTTTTAAACCAAAATAATTAAGAGTTTGGTTTGAAAGCTCTTTTTGTTGTTCCGTATTGATAATGAGTACCTTGTATTCTTCAGGATACTTTTTGAGTTGAAGAATTACAGGTGCTAACTTTATAATCTCAGGTCGTGTTCCGAAAATAAAAGCTATTGTCTTCATAATTCTATATTATATAATAAAACTCAAAAAATTAATATTAATTTCGTAAGTTGGATGTGGTGTTAATTCAACCGAAATAGTTCAAAATTTAAATAAGCTGCAAAAACAAGCCAACACAAGTATGGTATTAAAATAAAAGCAGAAATCTTAGATATTGTATAGAACTTTTTAACGGTTAATAATCCTGTTAAAATCATGAAAAATATAATAAACAGAGCTATATCAATTTTATGTAAAATAAAAAATACAGGACTCCAAATCAAATTAAATATCATATGAACGACAAAAAGTATATAACCTTGGAATTTATTATTACTAACTTTGATTGAATAAAGTATTAATGACACCAAAAGAGTTCCATATAAAATAATCCATACAGGAGAAAATATCCATGCAGGCGGATTAAAAGCGGGTTTTATCAAATTATCATACCAGATTGTATCAAACATATTTTTATTATCAGTCTATATAAATAAAATACATTCTACAGCTGAGCTATTAATATTGCTAAGACAGATATTTTGCAAAAAACATACATATATTTTATGATTGTAACAAAATGTTAACATCTCATATAAAAAGTGTAAAATATACAAATTTTTTGTTTTTTATAGTAATATATAAAGGTTAGGAAAATAATTGGTGATAAATATATTCACCGGTAGAATAGGAGGCACATGAATTGACAATTGTATCATCTTCACTCAAAGAGCTTGAAACTCATTCTAATTTGGAAACAGTTAATTTAGGTCAACACGTACTTGCAGAATTTTTTGAATGTGACCCGAATATTTTAAATAGTAGCGATAAAGTAGAAAAGTATATGATAGATGCGGCTCTGGAGTGCGGTGCAACGATTGTTCAAAAGTGCTTTCATATGTTTAATCCTTATGGTGTGTCCGGTGTGGTAATTATATCGGAAAGTCATTTAGCTATTCATACTTGGCCTGAATTAGGCTATGCAGCAGTAGATTTATTCACTTGCGGTACAAAGTGTGATCCAAAAGTTGCATATGAATTTTTAAAGAAAAAATTTAATTCTAAAAAAGCTTCATTTACTGAACTTAAGCGCGGCATTATTGATAGAGAAACCTTAAAGCTATCAGAGCAGCCATTTGAAGTCGCTGAACAGTTTGAAGAATAATAAAAAAGTATATGAAGGGTGGAAAATACTATAAACAAGAGACTTAGCGTAATTGCCTGCGCATTTCTGCCTTTATGTTTTTGGCGGAATTGAATGTATAATTATTACGGTTCTTAGCTTGGTGCAAAAATTGCACCAAAATTCTCAATCTTCTGCTCAAAATCTTTAAACCGACTGTCCTTTTACAGTTCTCTTCTTCCTTCAATGGCTCTGGCTAGTGTAACCTCATCAGCGTATTCTAAATCTGCTCCCACAGGAATACCAAATGCAATTCTGGAGATTTTTATTCCGAACGGTTTAATAAGTTTTGTAAGATAAAGACTGGTTGCTTCGCCTTCAACAGAAGGAGACAAAGCCAGAATGACTTCTTGAACAGTATCATCAGTTAGCCTGTTTAAAAGTTCTTTTATTCTTATATCTTCAGCTCCAATTCCGTCTATGGGAGAAATTAGTCCTTGTAACACATGATACAGCCCTCTGTATTCATTTGTTTTTTCTATGGCAATTAAGTCTTTTGTTTCAGCCACAACGCAGATTACAGAACGATTACGATTAGTAGAAGAACAAATTTCACAAGGACTCTGGGTTGATATGTTATAACATACTTCGCAAGTTTTTGAGCTTCGTTTTGCTTCAATAATAGCTTTTGCAAATTTTTCAACTTCACTCAGAGGCATTTTTAACACCTGAAATGCCATCCGTTGTGCAGATTTTGGGCCAACGGACGGAAATTTCTGAAATTGTTCTATTAACGCTGCTATAGATTTTGGATAAATCATTTTCTTAAGTGATTAAGTGATTGAGTGAATAAGTGATTAAGTGAGTTGTGTTTTGCTTATACGTGTTTTCTGATTAAGTCTTATTCACTCAATCACCTGCTCACTTAATCACTTGTTACTAAAATAATCCGGGGATAGAAATACCGCCTGTTACAGCTTTCATTTTTTCTTCCATAACTTTTTGAGCTTTTCCGGAAGTTTGATTAATAGCTGCTGATATTAAATCTTCAAGCATTTCTATAGTATCTTCTGATACAGAAGACGGATTTTCCGGATTGATTGCCTCAGCAGAAAGCTTAATTGACTTAAATAAACCTTTGCCGTCGCATATAACTTTCACTGACCCGTTGCCTGCTTCACCAGAAATATCCATATGATTCAATTCTTCTTGAGTTTCTTTTAATCTTTTTTGGATGTTCTGAGCTTGTTTCATCATATTCATCATATTCATCATAATAAAAAATCTCCTTATGTACTTACTATATTTGTTCTTCTATTTTAGCCATTAAATCGTCATCAATATCAAAATTTGCATAAACATTTTGAACATCATCGTGTTCTTCAAGTTTGCCGAGTAATCTCATAATATTTACCGCAGTTTTTTCATCAGTTACTTCAATAGTATTTTGAGGGATTCTTGTGAATTCAGCGGTCACAGATTTGAATCCGTCTTTTTCAAGCCCTTCTGCAATAGGTTGAAGATTCGGAACAGAAGTGTAAACTTTGTATTCATCATCTTCTTCAATAATATCGTCAGCATCAAGATTAATTGCAGCTTCGAATAATGCATCAAAATCAACGGAATCTTTTTCAAAAGTTATGCAACCCTTTTTATCAAACATCCAACCGACACAGCCTGTTTCACCTAGATTTCCGTTAAATTTAGTAAAGTAGCTTCTTATGTCACCTGCGGTTCTGTTTTTATTATCAGTCATTGCTTCTATAACAACTGCAACTCCGCCTGCTGCATAGCCTTCATATGTCATTTCGTCATAATTTTCATTATTTCCTGCGCCCGAACCTTTTTCTATAGCACGTTTTATATTATCATTCGGAAGTCCAGCCGCTTTAGCTTTTTCTATTGCCGTTCTCAAGCGGAAATTTCCTGCAGGATCAGGCCCGCCAAGTTTAGATGCAACAATAAGTTCTCTTGAATATTTTTGAAATTCTGCCGCACGAAGCGAATCTGTTTTAGCTTTTTTATGTTTAATTGTCGACCATTTAGAGTGTCCGCTCATATAAAATATCCCCTTTTCCTTTGTATACTCTGCTTTTCAATTTTAATCTAAACTTTTTAAAAAGGCAAGAGTATTTATATTACGATTTTTACGGACGAACTAAAAATTTAATCGCATTTCCCGCAATATGTTCTTGCATTGCCCATTCAACTTTTTCAAGAGGGATTTCCGCGGTAATAAGCTTTTCTACTTCTATATCTCCCGAAGATATTAAATCAAGTGCTTGCCTAAAATACTTTGGAGTATGATGAAATACGCTCATCAATTTTATATCGCCATAATGCATTTTTGTAGTATCAAAAGTAACTGTTGAACCTGATTTACATCCTCCAAAAAAGTGAACCGTTCCGCCGGGACGCACACATGAAAATACTCTTTCCCACATTTCAGGTAAACCTACACATTCTACAGCAACATCCAAACCTTTTCCTTCTTGAGAAAAAGATTTAAAAATTTTCTCAGGATTAGGGTATTTTTTTAAATCAATTATTTCGTCAGCATAACTGAATTCTTCCGCAAGTTTAAGCTTAATCGGATTTCTTCCTGCTGCTATAACCTTTGCACCCTTTAGTTTTGCAAGTCTTGCAAACATAAGCCCAATCGGTCCGATACCAATCACACCTACAGTATCACCCGGTTTTATATCGGTTCTTTCAACTCCATGAACGACATTAGCAAGCGGTTCGGAAAAAGCTGCTTTATGAAATGGCAGTGAATCAGGTAAAATTATTGTATTTTTTTGAACAATGCGTTCAGGAACAATAATATACTCTGCATATGCTCCATTTAGTAAATCTAAATTTTCACATAAATTGTATTCACCTCGCTTGCAGTAAAAACACTTACCGCAAGGAGCAGAATTTGCACAAACAACTCTATCACCGACTTTGACATTTTTTACTCCATCAGATATTTCTTCGACAGTTCCTGCAAATTCATGTCCAAAGCCTGACGGAATTTGCTTTATTAATACGGGATGTCCTCTTCTGAACGTTTTTACATCTGTCCCGCAAGTTAAAGCTGCACCTATTTTAACTAAAATTTCTCCTTTTTTTAGCGGTCTTATGGGTGTTTCTTCATATTTAATATTTTGTGGTCCGTAAAATAAAACTGCTTTCATTAATTTTTACCTTTCAGTTTGCGAAATGTTGTTTTTTATTAATAATAAAACAGCCGTAAATATTATACAAATTGATATAAATGTAGCAACAGGCAGTCCCAAAATATATCTTACGCTGTCAATTCTTATACTTTCTACTATAATTCTTGCAATAGAATACAATATTAAATACACTAAAGTCAAATTCCCGTCACGCTTATTTTTTGCAGTTTTAAGCAAATATAATAAAATACAAAATATAAATAAGTCCAAAATGCTTTCGTATAAAAACGCAGGATGAAAATACTCATTATCTAAAAAAGGAATTTGTCTGTATTGAGGTGCAATATATAACTTCCAAGGAAGATTAGTCGGGCTTCCATACGCTTCCGAATTAAAAAAATTCCCCCAGCGTCCTATTGCTTGTCCGAGAGATAATCCGATAACGGACATATCGCATAGTTTTTTTAACGGAATATTGTGACGCTTTGCGTATAATAAAATTCCGAAAAATCCGCCGATTATCGCTCCATGAATCGAAAGCCCGCCATGTCTGAATGCTAAAATCTCTGTAGGGAATCTCAAATAAAAACTATAATCCATAACGCAGTAATATAAACGCGCTCCGATTAAACCTAATATAATAATATATGGTGCTAAATCTACTGCAGTATCTTTTTTAAGATTAAAATATTTTACACCGGCTAAATCAGCAGCGAATATACTTATTGCAATAGCAACAGCCATTATCAGACCGTAATAATAGATATCTATACCAAAAACTGTGAAGATTATTTGTGATGGAGAGGCAAACATTACTACTCTTCTTTTTGTGCTTTTTCTTGTTCGTTACTTCCTGAAATAAATTCTTCAGATTGTTTTATCATCTCTTGTATAGATTCTTTATCTGACGTATTTGGTTCCATTTTTAAATACTTTTCAAGATTTTTTATAGCATTTTGTTTTAAAACGACTGCACGATTTTTTATTTCTTCAGGATTAACTGCTTCATTATTTTCGTCATCATCTGCTTTGTTTTCCATCTCTGTTTCTGCGGCTTTCTCCATAATCTCATCCGCTAAACCGATTTGTGCAACGCCGAGTGAATAATAGAAATTTGAGTAGTCGGATTTTACTCCGATACCGCCTTCAAGTGCTTCAATAGCAGTTTCGTATTTTTCGGCATTGATTGCAGCAACTCCAAGGTTGTAATATGTTTGATACATAGAAGAATCTAAATCCAAACTTGCTTGAAGTCTGCTCATTGCTGCTTCATATTCACCTTTTTGCATGTATTCATTCGCTTTGTTGTTAAGCTCCTGAACTGCCATATTATTTATACAAGCGGTTGATATAACAGCAACACATAAAATCAATATTATATTTAATGCTTTTTTCATCTCTCTTTCCTTAAATAAGATTGCTCTCAGTCAATATTAATACATTACATGAAAATAATCAAGATTGTTACAAATGAGTGAAAATTTTTAATATTTACACGATAAACTCTTCTTTTAAATATTCAAGTTTGTTTTCGTCTGTTGTCTCAAAATATATTCTTAATAACGGCTCTGTTCCGCTCGGTCTTACCAGAAGTTTTGTTTTTTGTCCGAGCATTAATTTTACTCCGTCTTTTGTATCAACAGAAGTAATATTGTACTTTCCTACAGTTTTAAAGGTTTGTACCTTATCTAAAATTGACTGAATCTCATCTTGCGTATCAAGTTTTAAGTCGATTCTGTCTGTATAAAATCTTGTTTCCGCAAGTTCGTATATATCATCCTGCAGTTCGACCAATGATTTTCCGCTATCAGCCATCGCCTCCAAAATGAGTAGATTTGCTATTAACCCGTCCTTTTCAGGGATATGTCCCTGAATACTCAACCCTCCGGATTCTTCTCCTCCGATTATTACCTTATTTCTGCGCATTGCTTCTCCGACATGTTTAAAACCTACGGGAGTTTCTATAACATCTATATTGAGTTTTTTTGCAATTGCATCTATTAAAAGACTTGAACCGACTGTTTTTACAACAGAACCCTCATACCCCTTTTTTACCAAATATTTTAGAAGTATTGCAATAACTTCGTTTGGCGAAACGTATTCTCCCTTTTCATTAATTACACCAAACCTGTCTGCATCTCCATCGTTTGCTAATCCTATTGAATTTGGAGTATTTTTTATTTTTGTAATTAAATCTTTTAAAAATCTTGGCTTTGGATCAGGCATTCCGCCTCCAAATTCAAAATCGTGGTACATATGAATTGAATGAAATGGGATTCCTTTCTTTTCCAATATTTTATCAAAGTATCCTATAGAAGCCGAAAAAAGTCCGTCAAAAACTATACCTGTTTTTAAGCTTTTAATTTTATCAAAATCAATAATTGTGTCTAAATGCTCGTAATAGTTTTCTCCAAAGTCTATTTTGTGGAATGAACCGTTTTCTCCGCTTTTAAATCCTTTATCGAGGTTTGATAATATTTCGTCTGTTATTTCACTTGTAGCCGGCCCTGCATAATCAGGAATAAACTTCATACCCAAGTATTCAGGGGGATTATGGGATGCCGTAAACATTATTGCACAAGCATTTTTTTGTTTTGCATTGTAAGCCAGAACAGGCGTCGGCACAACTCTTGATGAAAAATATACAGGCAGTCCTTTTGCTTTAAGCACATTTGCGCAAAAAGCCGCATACTCATCAGCTGATTTTCTGGGGTCATAACCAACCAGAACGGGCTTTTCATATCCGAAATTATCAACAATATATTTCCCTATTGCAATTGTTAATCTTTCAACATTTTCACCGTTAAATTCTTCTCCTAAAACCGCTCTCCATCCGTCTGTTCCAAATGTTATGCTCACAATAGTTCTCCTTATCTCTAATGCTTATTTTAATATAAATAAATATTACTGTACATAAAAATAGTATTATAAAATGTTCCCTATTTTGTTACTCTATAATATTCTCTCCGGAGATTTTTTCCCCTTTTATTATATAACGTGCTTTTTCTGTTTTAAGCAGGTGTCCGTCCACAAGTGAAAAAGATTCTAAAACCAGTTCATTGATACCTGTAAAATTATTTTTATCAAGTCTGATTGAAACTGTATCTGTTAACATTTTATTGTCGTACGGAGCTTTTTTGGAAAATATTACTAAATTCCCTTCAACAGCTTTTAATTGTATTTCAGCTTTTGCACCGCTAAAAGGGTTTGAAAGAGTTATTACATCATTTACCCTTGAAAGAGTCCACATATCAACGCTTTGCGGTTTAAATGTTGCATAGCTGTTTGTGTCATCCAGTTTTGCCGTTATACGCCAAGTTCCGTAGAATGTTTTTGGAATTTGATTTACACTAACACCTGCCGATAAAGTAAATTCTTCGGCCATTGACATAGATGGAAATAAAATTAGAGTAAATATCAAACTGATTATAACAAACAAATTTTTCATATTTATATTATAACAATGTTTAACAAAAAATCCATTTTAACTAGGGTAATTTTATGTCGGGCACTTTTACGTTTTTTAAATCGATTATTGCTACATTTTCTATGTGATATGTATGAGGAAACATATCAAAAGGCTGAATGTATAAAGCTTCTGCGCCATGCTCTTTTAAGTATTTTAAATCTCTTGCAAGTGTTGCAGGGTTGCATGATACATATATAATTTTGTTCTCTGTCAATTTCAATGCATAGTCTAAACTGTTTACCGAACATCCTTTTCTTGGCGGATCAAGTATTGTTATGTGAAATTGCCTGCCCAAAAGGGTTTCATTAGATAAAAATTTACCTGCATCACCTTGATGGAATTCTATATTAGTTATATTATTTTCATCCGCTATTTGTTTTGCAAGCTCAACAGATTCTTTGACTTCTTCTATACTCACAACTTTAGATGCAATATCAGATAAACACAATCCGAATGCCGTAATTCCAGCATAAGCATCAAGAATGGCAGGTTGGCTGTAGTTCTGCTTAATATATTCTTTTACGTATCTGAAAATATTATCCGCACTTGGAGGATTTACCTGAAAAAATGTTTTCGCTCCGATTTTAAATGTTTTATCGCATAAAGTTTCTTCTATATAATCTTTACCTTCTACAATCTCAGTTTCTTCTCCCATCACCAGATTAGTTTTTTTATTATTAAAGTTTATTCCGACTCCTTGAATATTCGGAAGTTCATCATATATAAATTTACAAAGTTTCTTAATTTTATTATTAATTTTATCCGTATTTAAAACTAAAATAACAAGATTTTTCTTGTTTGCGTATGATGAACGGATAACGACATGTCTTAGCGTACCTTTTGCGGAAACTTCGTCATAACCGCTAATGTCGAGTTCCTGAGATTTAATTCGTATATATTCAATTATATTATCGCATTCATTTGGCTGTATCGGACAATATTTGATATTTACCAAATCGTGGGTTCCTGATTTATAATATCCTGCTAAAATACGTTTGGAATCCTTTGTTTGACCTATTGGATACTGAATTTTATGTCTGTATTCTTTGATTATCGGTGACGGAATAACATCTCTTACTTCGATTTTGTCACCATAGATTGACTTCATTACATCTTCCACAATTTCTTTTTTGTATTTTAATTGTGCTTTGTAATCAATAAACTGCAATTGACAGGAACCGCATACATTTTGCATTTTACAAAACGGTTCTACTCTGTCTTTTGAGGGTTCTATAAATTCAAGAATCTCTGCGTTAGCAAATGTTTTATTCTTTTTTTTGAGCTTAACTTTTACAATATCACCGGGGCAAGAGTTTGGAACAAATATCACATAACCTTCATACTTAGCAAGTCCAAGCCCTAAATTAGAAAGCTTTTCAATATTTACTGTCAAGATTTCAGGTACGTCTTTTTTGTTAACTATTTGCATGGTTTAATAATTTGTATATTCCTTGTTTCTGAGATTTCTTGTCTTGCATCTCTAATTATTTCTTTATATTCTTCAGACAAACTTAATCCGTTACATAATCTGTCTATAAATCCGTTATTAACCTTAACTGCTTTTTCTAAAGCACCTACGTGTTCCAGAACATCTTTAATATCAGCAAAATCATATCCGAAAGATTGTTTAGACTGATATATCATCATCTCGCCTGTTTCTGCAACAAGAGGTTCTCCTCCAAGATCGAAATGAAGTTTAAATACTGATTTTAAATCTTGAAGCTCTGCCTGCATGGTTGCAATGGTTTGCTGAATCCTCAAATATCTGTCAAACAAATAATCTACATTTTTTAGCTGTTTTTGCTGCCAATCAAGTCTTTGCAGGTACAATTTTTTCAGCTTGGGATAAGCTAAAGCAAGTCCCATTGTATCAGCCATAGCTCTGTGATGATTTGTTAAATCGACATTAAATCGTTGAGTCAATGCTTCCAGACCATGAGATTCCAATTCGGGAGCAATCTCCTTAAACATCATTTGCGAATCAATTCTCGGGTTTGTTAATTTTTCTCCGTAAACTCTCATTTTTGCTTCATTTAAAAATGAGTAATCGAAAATAACATTGTGGGCAACTATTGGATAATCTCCGATGAATTCCAGAATTTTAGGAAGAGCTTCCGCTTCAGTCGGAGCATCTTCAACCATTTCCGGAGTTATGCCATGGATTGCAATACTGGATTTCCTTATATGCTGCTGCGGATTGATTAATGTTTGAAATTCATCTTTTATTTTTCCGTTTTCTAATCTGACTGCCGCAAACTCAACCAGACGTTCTCTTGTGTAATCCAATCCGGTTGTTTCGGTATCTAAAACTATTTCAATTGTTTTTGTCCTTGGCATAAGCTATCCTATTCCCTAATATATGTATTCCGTAAGGGTTAAAATCATCAATATTATCTCCCCCACATTAGAATAATAGCATAAATATGATAAATATGGTAATATTAAATCTAATAATAAAGGAGGAAATTGAATATGGTTAAAGAAGTAGATTCCAATAATTTTAAAACAGAGGTATTAAACAACGATAAAGTAACAATAGTTGATTTTTTTGCTGATTGGTGCGGACCTTGCAGAAAGCTTTCTCCTATATTAGAAGAAGTTGAACAAGAATTAATTGATAAGGTAAAATTTACAAAAATTAATACAGATAATAATATCGACATTGCAAAAGAATACCAAATAAGCGGAATCCCTGCCCTGCTTGTTTTCAAAAACGGTGAACTTGTAGAACGTATGGTTGGACTTATGCCAAAAAGCTCAATTATTACAAATATTGAAAAACATTTGTAATAAGTTTGCCTTATACTTGCCATTCAATAAAGAAAAGCAAATGTTATTACATCACATAGCAAATATTTTGTTGCATTTACAACAGACATCATATTTTGTTATATACAAAGCTAATTCTTCTCTCATCGGAAGAGGATTGAAGTTCAATTTATAAACTGCAAGGTTTGAAAATTAGAAATTCTTGGTGAGGGTCGGATTTTTGTCTTTTTATTATTAATTAATTTTCTGTATTTATGTACTTCTTTTCTTCCTTTTATTTCGGATGTAAAAGGAAAAAAGAAAGTACCAAAGAAAGAAGGAAAACACCTGTAGAATAAGATGTTTAGAATGCCCTTACGGGCATAGATTAAATTGATGTTTTCGGCTTACGCCGAATCGTGCTTTCATTTACCCCCGCAGCCTTAGCAAGAACGGCAGCTTTCACGACAACAGTCTTGTAGGCTGCCGTTCTTGCGAAAGTACCGCAGGTTCATTCGGCTTTGCCGAACCAGCCATTCTGTCCTTCAGCCGAAGGCTGATGTAAACGGCTTATTCTACCGGTGTTTCTCTCCTCTTTTTGCTACTTTTTCTCCTCTCTTTACCTCCGAAATAAAGAGAGGAGAAAAAGTAGATATGATAAGAGTTTTTGAATAAATGCAACAAAATATATTTTTTGTTGCATTTATGTAAATAATTGTTTATAAGAAGTTAGGAATTTGTGGTA
>CAMORE010000045.1 GCA_946623365.1 uncultured Acinetobacter sp. | reverse complement strand
TGCACACTTATTGCCAATTTTAATTATAGAAAAAGCTTCTATTTGCAAATAATATTTTTATAAATAACACTTAGCTTCCTGACCGGAAACACCTGCATAAAGTTCTACAAATTGTTTTGCAGGGCTTATATTTATCTTGGTTAATAAAACTTCTTCTATTTGGAAAAATCCTACTTCCGCAGACATTTCAATATCAATACGGATTGGTTTCTTTTCTCCTCTGTGAATGGAAATTCTATCTATGGCACTTGCTGAATATTTATGAATATCACCGACTTTTGGAGTTGTATTTATAGCCAAAGGAATTCTTGCTCTCCCTTTTGCCATATCACAGCCATCCGCAATAAGAATAATACCGGCTTCTGTCGAATGAATTTTCCTTGAAGCCATATGTCCTATAATCGCCTCAATTGCAACTGATTTTACGACCGTTCTTCTGTGAAGATCATCCGGCAAAATATGCATAGCGGCTCTTTCTATTATTGGTTTTGCCAGAATTACAGACATCTCTTCGTGTCCCTGTCTTCCAATCATCATCCCTAAATCATGCATTAGACCCGCAAGAATAATAGCGCACATACTGTCCTCAAATGAACCTATTTCTTCCGCTTCTAAAGAAGTCGGGATTCCTGCTTCATGAAGAATGTTCAGCATTTTTATTGCATTTGCGGTAACCTGCCTCATATGAACCGGCCCATGGTCATTATAACCTAAGCGTTTGATAGATACGTTGTTTGCATAATCCTGCATTTCCTGAAGCTCTGCATCATTAAAAAGATAATTTACAAGCTCCAAACACATAGGATTGTTCTGTAATCGCTTTAATATTTTCGACTCTACCGAAACTTCTTTTATAGATTTCATCATAATACCATTTTAACATATATTACATATGTTGTGAAGGTCTCTTTCAGAGTATGTAAAGAGGGCGACTAAATCATATTTATCTAATACAACGGATATTTTTTACAAAGTTTTAAAGAATCATCTCTAAGTCTAGTTAGAATTTCCTCATTTTCTGAATTTTTAATTGCTTCTGATATAATCCTTGCAACTTCCCTCATATCCTCTTCTTTAAACCCTCTTGTAGTCATAGCTGCGGCACCTAACCTTATACCGCTTGTTACAAAAGGACTTTGAGGATCATTTGGAACAGTGTTTTTATTCGCGGTAATTCCGACTCTTTCCAAAATATTTGCCATATCTTTACCTGTTTTACCGGTTTTTCTTAAATCTAAAGTCATCAAGTGATTCTCTGTCATACCGCCTACTATATCCAAACCGTTATCTAAAAGTCCTTGTGCAAGAGATTTTGCATTTTTAACAACTTGTGCTGCATATTCTTTGAAAGAAGGCTGCATTGCTTCTTTAAGCGCAACAGCTTTTCCTGCTATAATATGTTCCAACGGTCCGCCTTGAATTCCGGGGAATACAGCTTTATCTATTGCTTGAGCATACTCTTCATCACACATAATAATACCGCCTCTTGGTCCTCTTAAAGTTTTATGAGTGGTAGTTGTAACAATTTGTGCATAACCCGCAGGGGACGGATGAACGCCGCCTGCTATAAGCCCTGCAATATGAGCAATATCTGCCATCAAAATAGCACCGACTTCATCTGCAATTTCTCTAAATCGCTTAAAATCAATAATTTTTGAATAATTGCTTGCTCCGCAAATTATCAATTTCGGCTTGCATTCCAGTGCCATTTTTCTTACATTGTCATAATCAATACATCCGTTATCATCAACTCCGTATTGAGTAACATTGAAATACATTCCGGAAAAATTAACCGGAGAACCATGACTCAAATGTCCGCCATTAGATAAATCCATACTCAAAACGCTATCACCATGTTTAAGTAATGCTGCAAAAACAGCCATATTTGCTTGTGCTCCCGAGTGTGGCTGTACATTTGCATGATCCATATGAAAAAGTTCACATGCTCTTTTTTGAGCCAATTCCTCAATTTTATCAATAACTTCACACCCGTTATAGTAACGCTTATGAGGTTTTCCCTCTGCATATTTATTTGTTAGAACACTCCCGCAAGCTTGCATTACTGCCTCAGATGTAAAATTTTCACTTGCAATCAGTTCTATTGTAGTTTGCTGTCTATTAAGTTCTTCATCAATATATTTTGCTACATCCGAATCAACCGTTCTTACTTTATCCAAATTCATATCAATCTCCTCTTAAATATCCCAATAATAAAATTATAGATTAAACTTTAGATTTAGTAAACTTTTGTTACATTACAATCTATATTTGTCAAATATTTTTTTTAGAAACTTTAATATAATTAAATATAAGGATGTAAATTATGAAAATTAATAATATTAATACGATATCGAATCAGTCACATATTTATGGTAATCAAAATAAAAAGCAGCAGGTTCAAAAAAATTCAAACAACCATTCAGAAATATTATCATATCCGATGAATTATTATGTGACATCTTTTAAAGGAATGAATTTAGCGAAAATGTACGATGAATACAATTGGTACATTAATCACGATAATATTCCTGCAATAAAGTCTTTTCTGAAAATGAATTTCCCCAAGGAAGAAATGGATGAATTTTTAACTCATATATTAAATACTAACGATAGAAGTTATCAATTAATTGATAGTATTATATCAATACCTAGAGAAGCAAAAAATATTTATGATGCATTAAAAGAAAAAATAGGCTCGTCTTCTAAAAATTTAATGGTATTTGCATATGACAGTCCGTATAATGATGCTTACAGAAGATACATTGAACAAAAGTTCAACAGAGCAAATACATTATCAGAACTTTTAAAAGTACGCCCCGATTGGAGCGGTGATGCACTTATGAAAAAATATATAAGTCTGGCTGGAAATGATGCTTTAAAAATTGGCAATATTCCAAAACAAATTCCAAAGGAACATCTTGATAAAATTTTGGAATATTTGTCGGCAAAAATGGAAGTAGGTAATAAATCAGATAAAAAAATTGACAATCTTGTAATAGACGGAAGAACCTACGAATTTAAGTATTTTACAGAAGGCAGATCCAGCAAAAACGTTTTCGGAGTTTTTATACCCGCAATGATGAAAAAATATGTCATTAAAATAGATTCAATCCAAAACAGAAGTCTGGACGCTCCATTTGCACTCGGAACCTTAGCAAAAATTGATAAATATTTAACTGCTAACCGCAGCAGAAATTCAGCACCTTTATGTTATTATGATCATGCAAGGAATTTTTCAATTTATAAGTACATTGAACATTCACCAATAAGTGAAAATCCTAAGGATTTAAGCGTAATAAAAAAACATTTACCTGACTTTAATGCACTGGGGTTAGACTATAACGATACTGTCGGATATAAAAATTTCTTTGCCCTGAATGAACATTCTCTTGACACTCATTACAGAATGGACGGATATCAAGAGGCCTTGAATCGTGATGAATGGATATCTGTTGATAATGACCATGTTACATTCAGTAACAGATTCCAACCCATGATTGGTACTTATAACAGAACCCTTCCAAACGGAATGGGTATTGCTGTTTGTTAAAATAAATCTAAAAGGTTACACTTCGGTTTATATCTTTATATTTTTCATCATTCGGAAGTTTAAAGCCAAAAATATTTCTTTCATCAGGAAAGCTTTTAACAAACATTATACCGCCATGCGCCTCAATAATCTTTTTGGACGTATACAGACCCAAGCCAATTCCGCTATGCGTTTTTGAAAAAGATACATATCTGGCAAAAATTTTATGTTGCTTATCAATAGGAAGATAAGGACTGTGATTTTCAAATCGAAAACAAGTATAATTATTTTCATTATATACAAATACTTTAAGTTCACTATCAGAATATGCATACTTAATGCTATTTGAAAGAAGATTCATAATAACACGTCTTATTTGAACAATATCACCCCAAACGGTTTCTTTCTGAGCAGAATTTTCCAATCTTATTGTTACATTTTTGTCTTTTGCTAAATAAGTCATTTCATCTGTACATTCTAATGCAAGATCTGCAATAGAAACTTCTTCGGATTTAAGATTTATTGTTCCTTCTTCATTTTTATATGTTGCTAATACCGAACACAACATTGCATTCATATATTTACAAGAATCCAAAACCATTTCCATTATTTCTCGTTGTTCAGGCGCAACTTTACCGAAATTTCCTTTTAAAATAAGTTCCAAAGCTCTGATTTGAGCGATTGTAGGATTTTTTAAATCATGACTTAAAGATGCAATAAAAGTTTCTCTTTGCTTTTGTATTGAACGGTTATTTTCAATTTGTTCAGCCGAATTGTCTGTAGAAATGTTCATATCTCTACGTTCTCCTCTTCTAACACAAATATGCTAGTATAAACTTTTAGACCAATAAATTACCCAACCAGCTAATTTTTGAAAGAGTTTTGATACATTATACAAGTTGAAGTGCTTTCTCTGATATCTGTGCAGGAATATGAGTGTTTATAAAATCTAAAGCCTTATTAAAAACAAATTCTTTTTCATTGTCGTATAAAACCATATGATAACTGTCATTTAATATAATCAAATCTTTATCTTTAGAAGATATTTTATTATAAACAGTTTTTGCGGATTTAACACTCGTTAAATCATCTTCAAGAGAGTGAATAAGTAAGATGGGAACATTAAATTCTTTTAAATGACTTCTAACAAAAGATGATAATTTTAACAATTCATAAAAACCTGTCATAGGAAAATCATTCATTCCGACATCCCCTTTTGAAAGAAGTTTTTTTATAACATTACGTGTTTTTTGATTTTTAATCCCATGAGGCTCGCATTCGGGATAATTGTAATAAAATCTTAGTATTGTAGAAATTCCTATCGGAATTAAACATTTATACCAAGGCAATCGCCACCCGTCTAAAAACAGAGTGGTAGAAAGTGATATAATTCCGTCAACTTTTTCTTTATATTTTTCACCGACACTAATTGCCAAAACTGCTCCTAAACACAACCCTGATACAAATACTTTTTCATATTTGGATTTTAAATATTCAAATTTTGAATAAGCAAAATTCAACCAATCCTGATACGTTACGGTGTATATTTCATCAAAATTATCGCCATGTCCGGGGATACAATCAGCATATATATCAAATCCGTTATTGTATAAAAACTGACCGTATTTTTTTAGTTCAAAAGGACTTCCTGTCAGCCCATGGAACAAAAGCACCGCTCCTTTTGGTTCTATATCTTCATGTATTAATTCAAAGTCTAACGACATAATAAAATCCTTAATTTGAACTATTCTAATAAATGCAACATTTAGCAAAAAAATCGGATGTCACTATTTTTTAAACACCCGATTTTTTGTACCAATAATTATTTTACTTTGTAAGTCTTGTCAGTAATTGGTCTAACAAATCAATTGACATTTCAATTTCTTCATCAGAAATATACAACTGAGGAACAAGCGTAATGATATTTTTAAAGAAACCGCCATTATTAAGGACAAGACCGCATTTCTTTCCATGATAACTTAAATCACCTTTCAAACCTTCTTCCTGCATAGCATCACAAAGGTCTCTATTTGGAGTATATCCGTCTTTTTGAGTTAATTCTATTCTCAAAGCAAATCCGATACCGCCAACATCACCGACTTCAGGATATTTGTTTTTAAGGTAATTCAAACCGCGCATAAATAATGCTGATTTTCTTTGTATTTCAGATTCAAATTTAGATTCTTCTTCTTCAACAATACTCATAACTTCATATGCAGCTCTTATACCAATCGGGTTAGAACAATATGTTGAATGAGCAGAACCCGGAGTAAATACATCAGGTGCGATGTATTTTTCCTTTGCCCACAAACCTGATAACGGGTTCATACCGTTTGTAATAGATTTTGCAAAAGTCATTACATCAGGAACTATGCCGTAATTTTCTATTGCCCATAACTTACCTGTTCTGAACATGCCCATTTGAACTTCGTCAATTACAAGCATAATATTATGTTCGTCTAAAATTTCTTTAAGTTCTTTAAAATACCATTTCGGAGCATCTATATATCCGCCGGTACCTAAAATAGGCTCACCTATAAATGCTTTAAATTCACATTCATTAGTTTTAGGGTCGTGAATTGCCTTATATTCAGATTCGAATTGTCTTGCAAATTGTTTTACACAGAAGTGATTACAAGATTCGCACTTCATGCCGTATGGGCATCTGAAGCAGTACGGGAACGGAACAAAGTTTGCTCTGTCAGCAAAATGTCCGTATTTTTCTCTGTAACGAAAACTTGATGTAAGAGATGTTGCTCCTATTGTTCTGCCATGGTATCCGCCTTGGAATGCAAAGAAACCTTGTCTGCCTGTATAATTTCTTACAATTTTTATTGCATCTTCTGTAGCTTGTGCACCGCCTACGTTAAAGTGCATTCTGCCTTTTTCGTGAAATCTTTTTTCAATCATTTTTGACATTTTTTCTGACAAAAGTGATTTATATGGTTGCAAAAATTTTGGAGTTAGCTGCGGCATTGTATTCATTTGATCAATTACAGCATTTGTAATTCTTTGATTTTTATAACCAAAATTTGCTGATGAATACATCATTTGCAAATCAAGATACGGAATATCTTTTGAGTCATACATGTATGAGCCTTCACAGCCTCTAAAAACCTTAGGATTGCTGGAATAATGAACAGTATCTCCCCAAGAACTATATTCACTATCTAATTCTTTAACTTTTTCATCTGATATCATATCAGTTTTTTCTTCTACACAAAACATTTTGCATACTCCTTAAATATTTTTGACGAATACAAAATTATCATATTATAACAAAAAAAGCAATAGTCTATTATCAGACCATTAACATTTGTAACATTTATTTATGTAGGGAAATAACATGTTAAAACGTTAAAACATATGATTATACAATATTTATACATTCGCAGAATAACAAACAGTGAGGTTTATGTTAAAATTCTCTTATAAGGGGATTTTCTATGAATATAAAAATTTTAACTAAAATTGGAATAATATCCGGCAGTATTCTTACAGGGTTGTTTTTGTTATTTTTAATTTTACCTTTTTGTGTAAATTTTTTCATTAATAAATATACTCCGCAAATTGTCGGAGAAATTAACAAAGCAACAGGATTAAGTGCAGGAATAGAAGATATAAAGTTTGTCACAACACCAAAGCTTACTGCAGGTTTAAGTGTTAAAAAGTTTGAACTTTATACTCCTCAAAAAGAGCCCATATTTATTGGTGACAATTTTGAAGTAAAAATGTCACTTCTTCCTGTTTTAGCAAAAAAAATAAGATTAGATGTCATAAAAATTGATAATGCAGATTTAACTTTGAAATTTGATAAAAATGGAGATTTAAAATTTTTACAATACTTACCAAATCAAGAAAAATCTGCTATTCCAAAAGAAGAAAACAACAATGCACCAATGGGAATGCCGTTTGGTTTAAAATTATCAAATCATCTTCCCGATATTCATGTCGGAAGATATAAGATTACTTTTTCCGAAGGGAATGACAAGTATGTTATTGACGGGCAAAAGACAGATGTAACCGACTTTATAATTAATAAAAGTGTAAAAATAAAAGGAGCCGGAATTGTTACATTAAAAGATAGAGAGCAATTCAGATACAATATTAATATCTTAAATAAAATAATGCCGAATTTGGAATTAAATGATCTTGTGTTTAATGCTCAACCGAATCCGGAACAAACAGAACCGGTAAAAGTAAATATAATAGATATATTAAACGGATTATATGAATATAACATTACGGCAAGTGCAGATATTAACTTAAAAACAACAAAAGAATCAACAGACGGCAAGGTAATAATAAAAGATGTCTCAATAATAGATTTACCAAAATCAAATGCAGATTTAAATTTTAAAGGCAATACAATAGATGTGGATTCAAAAATTTATACTTCCGCAAATGAAATCTCTACTTTGAGAGGACAAGTTACAACCGGCAAGAAACCATATCTTAATTTAAATTTAAAAACGGATTTGGATATAACAAATGTTATAAATATAGTAAAGAAAATAGCTCTGATTTTTAATATACAAGATTTAAAAACTTTAACGGCAAACGGAAGATTGAGTGCGGATTTTAATTTGAAATCCGACATGAAAACAATTTTATCAAGCGGTTTTCTAAAAGTTCCTTTTGCTAAAATATATTACGGTGCTTACAATATAGGAATTGATAACATAAATGCAGATATTTCTCTGGCAGATAATAACGTAAATATTAAAAATGCAGGTTTTTCTATTTTCGGACAACCTCTTAAGGTTTATGGCACATTATCAAAAGATGCTTTTGCCGATATTCATATTTCTGCTGATAAATTAAATTTGAAAGGTCTGCTTGTTGCGCTCGGACAAGCTTCTTTGATGAAAGAAAACCCTGTATATTCGGGTCTTATTTCTATGGATGCTGTTATAAAAGGAAAATTAGATAAAATTAATCCCGTTATAAAACTAAATATTGATAACATTGATTTGAAAAATATTCCTGCCGATATAAGACTAAAAGCTCCGTCAACGGAAGTTAATATAACATCTGACGGAACGACGTTCAGCGGAAATGCAAAAAGTAATAACGTAAAATTAATAAATCCTGTTTTAACAGCAAGTGCTCCTTTAATCAGAGCAAATATTACGCCTGATTTAATAGAAATTACACCGACTCCTGTTACAATTGAAAAAATTAAAACGAATATATCAGGAAAAATATCAAATTATTTAACAGAGAAAATCGGACTTGATTTTACATCAACTGGTGATATTAAATCTACGCTAAAAGGTGATATGAATATTGCAAAACAGACCTTAAACCTTATATATTCAACGACTGATTTGTCTGAAATAATTATTCCTATATTTGATAAATCAAAACTTTCGTTTAGGGGCAAAGTAAATATAACCGGAAATATGGTTAATCCTATCCTCAGCGGAACTGCATCGGTTCCAATGGTTTCCGTTCCGGAGATTCCTGTAACAATGTCAAATATGGATTTGAAATTTAACGGAACAATTCTGCATGGAAGCGGCTATGTGAAAGAATTTTCATCAGGAGGAATAAAAGCCCAAAATTTAACAAGCGACTTTGAGCTTAAAGGAATGGATTTTTATCTGAAAAATCTTAAAGGAGATTCTTTTAACGGTAAAGTTAACGGTAATATTGTGTATAATTTATCAAATGCGAATACCAAAATATTATTTAACGGGTCAGGGATGGATGCAGAATCTGCAATAGAAGGAGCGTCCGGAATTAAAAATGCCTTAACCGGAGCTTTAAGCTTTAATACAAATCTTACGCTAAGAGTACTTGAATACAATGCTATGATGAAGTCAATGAAGGGTAAATTGAATTTTAACATCAAAAACGGTGCATTCGGAACAATAGGACGTTTTGAAGGTTTTTTAGGAGCAGCCAATATTACACAAAATTATTTTCTTAAAAACACTGTAAATGCACTTTCAAACGCCGCAGGACTTGCAACAACCGCTCAATTTGATACTTTAGAAGGTTCTTTGACTTTTTCTGACGGCTGGGCAAACTTAAATCCCGTTAAAAGTGCAGGTCCAAGTTTATGTTACTATATTACAGGCAAATATAATCTGACAAACGGAACCACCAACGTTAGTATTCTGGGCCGTCTTGATGCCCCGATGGTAGCTAAACTGGGAGTATTAGGGACGCTTAATATGTCTGATATTATCGGAGATAAAGCAGCAAATGTACTTAAAATATTAACTTCAAATCCGCAGGGTGAAAAAACCGAATTAATTCCTGCTCTTACAAATAAAAGTACAAATTATCAGGATTTTAAAGTAACATTTAACGGCGGAGTTGATTCTAAAAGTTCTGTAAAATCTTTTAAATGGTTAAAAAATGCTGATTTATCAAACCTGAAAACTCAAACGGCAAAAGATGTTGTTAACAGTGTAAAAGAAGCATATAAAACTGATATTAATACAACAAAAGAGCAAATAAATAACGCAATAGATGCAGAAAAGCAAAAAATTAACCATGCAAAAGAACAAATAAACACAACAAAAGAAGATTTTAAAAATCTATGGAACAGCATTAAAGATTCAACAAAAAAACAGGAGCAAAAAAACAATACAGTAACAGAAACCGCTCCTGAAACAAAAATACAACCGGTTGAAACAGAAACAAAACCTGTTGAAGTCGAACCTGAATCAGCAACACCTGTTAATCAAGCAGAATCAAACAATCAGCAAAGTGATACATCACAATAGAAAATCTCTGTTAATTCACTTATCGGAAGAGCTAATATAATTTTATATTTGGATTTTGTTTGCGTTATAATTTAATCAAATAAAGGGATGTATATATGTCAATAAAACGTGATAAAAAGAAAAAAATTAAAGTAGCATTTCCTCATATGGGAACAATATCAATTGCTTGGGCAGCAGGACTCAGAAAAATCGGAGTAGAACCGTATGTTCCTCCATACACCAGCAAAAAAACTCTGTCCTACGGAACAAAAAATTCTCCTGAAGCAATCTGCCTTCCATACAAACTTATTTTGGGTAATTTTATAGAAGCAATCGAAGGCGGTGCTGATTATGTTGCTATGATTACTTCTCCGGGGATTTGCAGATTGGGTGAATACGGAAACAATATTTATACAACATTAAAAGATTTAGGGTATAAAGCAAACTATATAGAACTTTCTTTGTATGATGGTATAAAAGGCTTGTATAGTTTTTTAAAAGAAATTTCCGGTAAAAATGACCCTGTACTAATTTTAAGAGCAATTAATATTACTATTCGTAAAATTTTTGCAATAGATGATTTAGATAAAGCTCTTTCGTACTACAGAGCAAGAGAGATAAAGACGGGTGATGCGGAAAAAAATTATAAAAAAGCTCTTAAGCTTATAGATAATGCAGATTCGACCCATGAACTCGGAAAAGCTTATAATTTAGCGTTAAAAGAAATTGAGAAAACAGAAATAGACGAAAATAGAGAAGTTTTAAATGTAGATTTAACAGGAGAAATATTTCTTGTTAATGACGAATTTTCTAATCAAAATATAGAGCGGGAACTTGGCAGAATGGGAGTTCAGACAAGAAGAAGTTTAACTGTCGGAAGCTTTTTGAAAGATGCAATTATTCCAAAAGCATTCCAAAGTAAAGAAACTCACCTTCAAAGAGCGGAAAGAATGGCAAAACCTTATTTAATGCGTGATATAGGCGGGGATGCTTTGGAATGTGTTTCTGATGTTGTTTTTGCTGATGAGAAAGGAAAAGACGGAATCATACATATTTCTCCGTTCACTTGTATGCCGGAAATTATGTCACAAAATATATTTCCTACAATGAGAATGGAGCATGAAATTCCAATATTACCGTTAATTATGGATGAACAAACAGGAAGAGCAGGTTATATTACTCGTCTTGAAGCATTTGTTGACTTGATGCGCAGAAAAAAACGTGCTAAAGAAGGTAAAAATAAAACAAGAGTTTAAAATCGCAAGGATTAATGAAAGAAGATTTTAATAAAGTAGAACTGTGCTGGCATGGTAAAGAGGAAGCAAAGAAGCTTGCTTCGGTTTTGGTTAATAAGTCTTTAGTTTTAGATAAAACAAAGAGTATTAATCCTGATTTAACCAACAATATTTATATAGAGGGTGATAACCTTGATGCACTCAAACTGCTTAAAACAAACTATGAAAATAAAATTCGTGTAATTTACATAGATCCTCCGTATAATACAGGTAAAGACTTTACCTATAATGATAATTACGAAGACTCTATGTGGTGTTCAATGATTTATTCCAGACTTATCCTCGCTAAAACTTTACTTTCAGAAGACGGGGTAATATTTATATCAATAGATGATAAAGAACTTCATAATTTAAAACTGATTTGTGACGAAATATTTGGTAAAGAAAATTTTATAACACAGTTTATTTATGAAAAAACTCAACATTTTGGGAGGCACAAATTAAATACTTATTCAAATGCGGAATACGTATTGTGTTATGCAAAATCTTTATATAAGAATAAACTAAAAGAGCTTCTTGTTGAAAGAATAAATACCGAACTGGAAGACGCACCGCTATATAATGCTTCAAATAACATTAAAACGCTTACTTTTCCTCCGCAAACCGTAAAATTTAATCTAAAAAACGGTTTATACACAAAAACAACTTCAGAAGATTATGAACTCATTAATCCTGTAAAAGTATCAAACGGTTTTAATCAAACTCCGCTTAAAATAATGTTTAAGTCCAGATGGTCACAAGGGAAAATTTATGAAGAAATAAATAACGGAACAACTTTTCTTGTAAAATCGGAAAATTTTGCAATAAGAGCTGTGTATGGTTCCGGAAAATTTTCAAAAAATGCACCAAAACAAATAATATTTACAAATAAAAATAATAAATTCTGTACATATTCAAGATTTGGAGAACAAGTTAAGACAAGCGAAATAGCAACATCACAATTATCAAAACTTTTAGGACATAAGTATTTTACATATCCGAAAGCGGTGTCTTTAATAAAATACTTATTGTCACTAATATATGACAGTGAAAAAGAAGAGTTTTTAAAAGATTTTACCGTTTTGGATTTCTTTTCCGGTTCTGCAACTACCGCACAGGCAGTTATTGAGTTAAACTCATATGATAACGGACAAAGAAAATATATCTTAGTTCAACAGCCGGAAGAATTTGAACAAGATTCTACCGCATTTAAGCATGGATATAAAACAATTTGTGACCTTGGTATTGAGCGCATAAAAAAGGTTAGTGAGCAAGTAAAACTATCAAACCCAAATATTGATACCGGTTGTAAGATTTATAAAATATTTTAATTAAAATTCTTCACATTTAATATGGTATTTGACCACTTTTGACAAATATGTTATAATTCACTCGTGTTTATTAAGTAGGGATATGGGAAAATAAAATATCCATAACCACAGTCCGGAAAGGAATTTTACGAGAATGGTTGAAAAGTATTCAAATGAAGATTTTGAAGCTCTTTTAGCAAAGTATGATTACAAATTTAAAAGAGGTGATATTGTTCATGGTGTAGTGTGTGCCTATGAATCAGACGGAGCAATTGTCGATATTGGCTCAAAAAGTACTGCTTTCGTACCGTCATATGAATTATCATCGGACAGAAAAGCTAAGGCGGAAGACGTATTAGAAAAAAATACCGAATATGAATTTTTGATTACGCAAGATGCAGATGAAAACGGTAAATTTACATTATCCTATAAGAAAGTAGCAGCTGCACATACTTGGACAGAACTTGAAAAAATAAAAGAAGCAGATGAAACCATTGCCGCAATTGTCACACAAGTTGTTAAAGGCGGTTTGGTTGTTGATATATCAGGAGTTCAGGGCTTTATACCGCAAGGCCAGTTATGTGCAAGAGAAACATCTGCTGTTGCGGGTGAAAAAATTGAAGTTAAAATTTTAACACTGGATAAGTCACAAAACAATCTTATTCTGTCCAATAAAAAAGTTTATGAAACAAATATGGCTGAAACAAGAAAAAGCGTTTTCTCTCAAGTTGAAGTCGGTCAGGTAGTAAAAGGTGAAGTTGTAAGAATCACAGATTTTGGTGCATTTGTAAACGTTGGCGGAGTTGATTGTTTACTTCCGTTATCTCAAATATCCTGGAAATGGGTTGAACACCCGACAGATTTATTAAAAATCGGACAAGAAATAAATGTTGAAATAATTGACATTGATTACGATAAACAAAGAATAAGTCTTAGTCTTAAAAACACAGAGCCTGATCCATGGATTAAAGCAGAAGAAGAGTTAAAAGAGGGTGACATAAAAGAAGGTGTAGTAACAAGGGTTAAACCGTTCGGAGCTTTTGTGGAAGTACTTCCGGGGGTCGAAGCTTTACTCCCTCAATCCGCAGTGTCTGCGTATCAAAATAATAGCGGGAAAATGTTGGCTTCCGGCGATAAAATTGATACAAAAATTGAAAAATTCAATCCTAAAGATAAAAGAATATCTCTTGGACTGCCGACAGAAGAATCTAATTAAAGTATTCAAGCTGATTTAAAACAGCTGTTACGGATTCGGGAGAAAGTCCAACAATATTTTCAAAGCTTCCTTCAAACTTATCTATATAGTTTGGAGGAAGTTCTTGTATACCATAACTTCCTGCCTTATCAAGGGGAGTAAATTTATCAACGTATGAATAAATCATATCTTCCGTCCATTTTGTAAACTTTACATAACTTGTTGTAGAAAGCGTTGCCGCACGATTTGTTTTAGTATTAACTGCACAAATAGACGTTACAACCATGTGTGTTTCTCCCGATAGTTCACTCAGCATTTTGTATGCATTTTCCTTTGTGTGAGGTTTCCCCAATACCTTATTATGTAAAACGACTACAGTATCTGCCGCCAATACCAAAGATTCTTTGTCAACTCTTCTTACAACATCCAAACACTTTTGTGT
>CAMORE010000044.1 GCA_946623365.1 uncultured Acinetobacter sp. | reverse complement strand
GTTTCACCCACCTACGTTCTTTTATGTTTGTTGGGTTGCACCCAACCTACTATCTTTGTTAATTTATTGTTGGGTTTCACCCAACCTACTGTCTCAATCACTTAATCACCTGTTCACCTGTTCACTTGCTCACCTTCCCAACATTTTATTGATTTCCACAAAATTTCCTTTTGGCATAGGAGCTTTTGGAGCAGTACCGTATTTCATTTTTTGAGCATTGTTCAAATATGGAATTTTACCCGGATTTTTCATTGCATCTTTTACATTCGGAACATCTTTAAATTTGTCATTCATCTCTCCCTGAAAAGGTGTTGTGTATTTGTAATAATCAGAAGGCAAAACAAAAGCATCTTCTTTTGGAACAGCATTAAAAGCAAGGTTCATACCTTCAACAAAAAGATTTGTCAGCAATTTAATAAATCCCATTCCTCCGATTACGATGACCAAAAATACCATAAATATCTTAGGTGCCGCTGCAATCGTTTGTTCTTGAACTTGAGTTACGGCTTGTAAAATACCGACAACCAAGCCGATTGATGCTGCCGTCAGTACGCAAGGCATTGATATTGACAACATTGTCATAAAACCTTTTGCTAAATATTCTGTAAGTGCTTCTATCATTTTATTTTGTCCTTTTTTATTAGTGAATAAGAGAGTTTTAAATCACCTGCTCACTTTAATTATAACTTTGTACCAGCCCTTGAACTATCAGTGCCCAACCGTCAACTGCTATGAATATTAAAAGTTTAAACGGAAGAGAAATAATTGTCGGAGATAACATGAACATACCAAGTGCAAGAAGAATGTTTGCAACTACAAGGTCTAATACAATAAACGGAACAAAAACTACAAAACCTATTTCAAATGCTGTTTTTAGTTCGCTAAGAATATATGCGGGAGCTACTTCCCAAATTGTCAAACTGTCAGGACTCTTTGGCGGAGTTTTATGCTTTAGCTGCACAAAAAAAGCCAAATCGTTTTCCCTTGTTTGTTTTAACATAAACTCTTTCAACGGTTTAGACCCTGCATCAACAGCCATAATTAAATTCTGATTTTTTTGATACGGAATAGAACCCTGTTCATAGCATTGTTGAAAAACGTTTCCCATTGTGTAAAAAGTTAAAATCATACATAAACCGATTGTAACAATTGCAGGCGGAACTTGAACACCCATTGCTGTTTTCAATAATGAAAAAACTATTGTAAATCTTAAAAAACACGTCATACAGCAAAATACAAACGGTAACAGTGAAAATAATGTCATTACCGTAAGCAGTTGTAAAACCGGATTCATATTTTGTAATGCGCTATCCATTTTTATCCTTTTCTTGTTAATTATTATTGTTTCAAAATATCTGCAAAATTCCTTATTACTGAATTACTTTTTTTTGTATTTAATAAACTGGATGTAATTCCTAAATTTGATTTATCCATATAGCTTTTTTTCGGTAAAGATTCCAAAGTAGCCTGAAAAGAGCTGATAGGTTTTGCTGAATTTATCTCTGCCGGAGCTTCAGCAGAATTATTTTCGGAATTCTCCAATTTGGAAATAAGGCAGGTGTTATTGACATCCCCTGCTATTAAAAATCTTTCATCACCGGCTGCAACTATATATAGAGTTTTTCTTTGTCCGAGAGAAATGGTATCTAACACTTTTAAAAATTTTGAGTTTTTCCCGCAATTAACGGAAGTTGCATTTTTAAATACCAAAAGAGCAACAACAATAACTCCGACCATGGCAAGCGTATAAACGATAAAATTTGCAATATATCCCATTTTTACATCCTCAAGTTTTTTATTTTATATTTTATTAATGATTATTTGTATTAAATCAACCTTCCTTATTTTCTTCAGCGTGTTCTTCAACTTCAAAATCGCTGTAGTCAAAATCTTCTCCTTCTTGAGCCTGATCTTGAGCAGGTTCTTCATTTTCTGGCAATGAAGCATTAGGGTTTGATTCGGATACTTCTTGAATTCTGACACCAAAACGATCGTTAATAATTACAAGTTCACCTGATGCAACAAACTTTCCGCCAACTTTGAGCGAAACTTTATTGTCGTAAACAGAACATAAGTCTACAATCAAACCTTCTTCAATGCTTTTTAAATCTCCCAAAGGAACTTTAACTTTATCAAATTCAGCAGACATGTCTACTTGTATACTATCCCATAAATTAGAATCATTCATATTATCCTCCATACCGTTCGTGCTTACTGCATCATAAGGTTCAACTATATTAGAATTAGGTCGTATTTTAAATTTTTGATTAACTTCTGACGTGATTAGTGTCATCTCAGAAGAATTACTATGTTCAAAAACAACCACATCTCCCGGCTCTAAACGCTTGATATCTGCCATTGGGAAAGTTGTAGAACCTATATAAAAACTTGCATCCACCATGCAATCAAGAAAATCCATATCCGTAAACGAATGTTTATCTGTTGAGATTGGTTCAGGTTTCAGAATTTCCTTTGGTAAAGTTATAATAAACTTCGCGGCAGAATCAGAGCTTTCACTTTTTACGAAATATGTTAAATGTAAAATTTCGGTATATCTTCTTTGCGGATCAATACTAAAGTTCGGAGCCAGAGAATCATATAGAAAATCATTAAAACCTGTTATAATTTTTGCTTCTAATTCGGAAACTTCCGTTAACTCAAACTTTCTGTTATTTTTCCCCAAAACTTTATCAAGAATTACATTTATGGCATCTTGCGAGATTCTTATGTATACATCATTTTTTGCATTTATTTTTACTTTGGTAACAAAAAATGTATCATTTTGTGCAAGTACGTTCATGTTGGTACTCAATGATGCGAGTTTGTATTCCAAGCCATCAAAAAAGAATTCTTTGCTGCAGTCCTCTATTATAGGCGTAAAAACAGAGTCAAACCAAGAATACTCTTTATATAATTCATCCATAAATATAGAATCTATCATACCTACCTAATCCCTACGATATTCCATACGTATAATAGAGGATTTTAAGTATAAAGACATCAACTGTTTAGAGGATATTTTATTATCGCTGAATTTTATGCAACAATTCATTATACAAATCAATTGTTGAAGTACAAATTGTAAGTTCTCTTTCTGCAAGGCTTTTTATCGTGTTTTTGTAACAAACAAAAAGAGCATTATCTAATCCATTATTGTTAAGTGCTTCTCTTATCGGATTTGCATATTCATCGGGACGTGTTCTTGATTCTATTTTATCTGCAATAAATATAATTTTTTCAAAATTTGTCATATCGGATTTTCCTATCGTATGCCAGCGGATTGAAGACAATATTTCAGAATCAGTGACGTTAAATTCTTTTTTTGCAAGATATGCACCAACCGGTGCGTGATGAGTTTTGGGATTTTCCAATTCTCCATCTTCAAGATTAATTATTTTTAATATTTCATTTGTTTCATTTTTAGGTAAACATTTTGCGCAATCATGAATCAGACCTGCTAAATATGCTTTCTCTTTATCCGCACCAAACTTTACAGCCATTTGTTCCGCACACTCTGCTGTTCCTAATGAATGCTCGTATCGCTCTTCATTTAAATTGGCATTAAGCCAATTTTTTATATAATCAATTGTATAATCCATTTTTTATAATATATTCCTTTACTTCGTTTGAAGTTTTACCTTTGTGTTGTTCTCTTAATTCGGTAGATGAAATATCTATTTTTTCTGTATTGATTAATTCATAGCTATATTCTGAAAATCTTTTGCTATCTATGGTGTCATTTCCTCTCGGGAATACTATAAAATGCACTAACTCTTTTAATTCATCCGTTTTATACCAGCTTTTTATTTTTGAAAAAGCATCTGTCCCGATTATCATATTAAGTTTTTCGTTTATATTATATAATTCACGTATTTTTTTTACTGTAATAATTGTATATGATTTACTTTCAGATTTATATTCAATGTCAGAGAGCTCAAATTTCGGATTTTTATCACATACAAGATTTACCATATTGAATCTGTGTTTAGCAAGATTGTTATCTATTTGTTTATGGGGCGGAATATAAGCCGGAATGAAAATTATTTTGTCAAAACCAAATTTTTCCAAAGCAATATTAGCCATATTAATATGAGCCAAATGAATCGGATTGAATGTTCCCGGAAAAATACAAATATTCATAGCAACATTCTATACCAAAAATTGTTTTTATTAAAACTGTTCATAAGATTGAACGGAGTTTAAATTAAAATATTTTGTGAAAAATATGTGCAAAATTAACAGGTAATTAATGTACTATACCAAAACCAAGTAAAAATACACAAACAATAAATACCAATGCAACAATACCGGTTAATTTATTTAAGCCTTTTTCTGCACTTTTTTGCGAAGTGAACATTTGTGCAGCGTTTCCTATCCCTGCAATTCCGTCACCCTTCGGAGAATGCATAAGAATTAAAACTATCATTAAAAGTGCTGATATAACCATTATTGTCCAAAGTAATTTTAACATTGTTATTTTTTCTCCTTTTTAATAAAGTGTGCACGTTTTGAATTCAATTTAATATTGTCAAATGTATAAAGTCGTGCAGGCCTTTTTGAAGAAGATTTAGAAAATTCATTTAATTCTCTTAAACCTTCAGTTGTAATAACTTTTTTTCTGAAATTACGCTTATCAAGTTTCTTTTGCATAATCATCTCGTAAGCTTTTTGCATTTCAGTCAATGTAAACTTTTCATTTAATAATTGATATGCAACAGGACACATCTCTAATCTTTCACGTGTTCTTTTCAGAGAATACTCTATAATTTCCTTGTGGTCAAATGCAAGCGGCGGCAAGTCAAAAACTTTATGCCAAGCCAAGTCATCAGATGTAACAACTTCTACATCTTCAGAACGAATAAGCGCAAAGTACGCACATGTAATTACACGTGATACAGGGTGTCTGAGGGGGTCACCAAATGTATAAAGCTGTTCCAAATAAATGTTTTCAACATTAGTTTTTTCTTTTAACACGCGCATTGCTGCTTCGTCCAGATTCTCGGACATTCTTACATACCCGCCTGGAATTGCCCACTTATCTTTAAAGGGCTCATTATTTCTTTTAACCAATAACACCTGTAATGCGTTTTCTTTAATTGTTAAAATAACAATATCTACAGTAATTTCGTGTGTTTTTATTTCATTAAACATTCATTCACCTCTGGGTAAATATAATACTTTATTTGCTCTTACCTACCCATAGGACAATTGTATAATAAAGATTACAAATTTGTAACGAATACAATTATTTTTGTTACAAATATTTACCCCCAATTTACCTCTATGTACCAATTTACACTCTGTATCTTTGGCTAGATTCCTCTTTGGTTGTAACGCTCTTCATCATAAGCAATAATTTCTGACATAGATTGCCAATTATCGTAAATTTCTTCCGGCTTAAAGTAAATATCAATTTCTCTTTCTGCGCTTGCAGGTGAATCAGAAGCGTGGACAATATTATATTCCATAATTTGTCCAAAATCAGCGCGAATAGTTCCTACATCAGCATTTAAAGGATTTGTTGCACCTACTGTGTGGCGAACGCTTTCAACGGCATTATATCCTTCAATTACCATTGCTACAATAGGTGCACTGGTTATATAATAAATTAATCTGTTATAAAAAGGTTTTCCTTTGTGTTCTTCATAGTGTTTTGCGGCAAGTTCAGGAGTGACTTGCAAAAGCTTCATTCCTACAATTTTAAAACCTTTATCTTCAAATCTTTGAATAACTCTGCCTATCAAGCCTCTTTTTACACCGTCCGGCTTAATTGCAACGAATGTTCTTTCTTCTTTTGCCATAATCTCTCCTTAATTTAAATGTATATTTCCTCACCAACTCTATTAGACCATAAAGCAAGGTAAATGTAAAGATTATCGGTACTCTATTTTTTGTTTTATTGTATTTGTCGGTTAGAAATTCTTTTTGGGGTATTTTAGTATTTACAATTTATTTTTAAAAACCTATTGCGTGATTGAATACTCGCTGTCTGGATGTGCTTTTTCCTGTATTTTCAGATGAAGCTTGAACTTCTTGTGTTTCAATAACTTGCCCAGGTCTTTGAAGTAAATTGTTTTGCTGTAGAGTTTTATCCACATTGTTGAAAGATTTTAAACTATCAAGCTTATTTTGCAGCTCTTCATTTTCATTGTTTAAAATTACCGTTTGACGACTTAATTCATTCAATTTTACTTCGCAGGATATAACAAAATAGTAACTTATTACAACGACTGTAATAAGGATTGCTAAAATTATACACAGTGACTTATTGACTCTTTTAATTGCCATGTCTCGAACCAGATTCTCCTTCGGAAAGTACCCTTCTATTATACTATTATTAATAAGTTTTTGAACAGATTTATCTACAAAAGCTTTGCGAGCGTATGTCTCCTGATATACATATTCTCGCTTTGTTTCTCCTGCAAGTTTTTTTATTAAACTATCCAGACCTATTCCATTGTTATTGGACTTTATTCTTACTTCTGCAACCAAAAGTAAATCTCCTATAGGAGCAATCGCTCCTTTCCCCAACTATATAACTTCTCTCTCCGCCGCTAAATCAATCTTATCTGATGCACCTTACAACCCTTAATTTAGCACTCCTTGATGGCGGATTTTCTTTTAATTCAATCTCCCCCGCTACTATAGGCTTTTTGTTTACAAGCTCTATCTTTGGCGGTTCGCAGGTGCAAATTATATTATTACATCTGCATTTTTGGCTTTCAAACTTAAAGAATTGTTTTACAATTCTATCCTCTAACGAATGAAAACTTATAACAGAAATTATACCACCTACATCGAGTAATGCCAATATGTCATGTAAAACTTTCTTTACATTTTTTAACTCTCCGTTAACTTCTATCCTAATAGCCTGAAACACTCTTGTAGCAGGGTGTATAGAAGACTTAATATGAGGAGTCGCTTTGACAATAATATCAGCCAGCTCTTTTGTTGTTCTAATCGGCTTAGCCCTTCGAGTTTCGACAATCGATTTTGCAATCCGCTTCGAAAACCTTTCTTCTCCATACTCACTAAATATCCTTACTAAATCGTCTTCTTTGTATGAATTAATAACATCATACGCACTGAAATCAGAATCCATATCAAATCTCATATCTAACGGAGCATCTTTAGAAAAAGAAAAACCTCTTTCTTTTTTTGTTAGCTGATGATAGGATGCCCCTAAATCCAGAATTACTCCGCCGGTGATTTTTGAAATGCCGAGCTTTTCTAATTCCTCTTTTATATTTGTATAAGATGATTTTACTATTGTTATATTTTTGTAATTTTTTAATCTTTCTTTTGAATGAGCGATGGCTTCTTCATCAATATCAAAAGATATCAATCTTCCGTTTGGTTGAATTCTTTTTAAAATTAATTCGCTATGCCCGCCGCCGCCAAGAGTGCAATCAACATAAATTTTGCCATCCTGACATTCCAGAGCATCAACTGCTTCATTCAGCATTACTGTATAGTGCTTAAAATCGTCCATAAAATAATTTTATCATAAATTCTATGATATAATAATCTTAATAAAGAGAGGAAAATTTATGTTAAAATCAGTAATTTTAGCAGCCGGTAAAGGCACAAGAATGAAGTCAGAAACACCAAAAGTTTTACATACAATTTTTGATAAGACTTTAGTAGGGTATGTTATAGAAGCTGTAAACGGTACGGGGTTGGCTGACGAAAATTTTGTTATAGTGGGACATCAGGCAGAAAGAGTTGAAGAATATATTAAAGAAAACTACTCAAATGCAAGAACGGTTCTTCAGTCTCCGCAGCTCGGAACCGGACATGCCGTTAGCATGGTTCTTCCTTATCTTAACGATTTCGACGGTGAAGTAGTTATTTTATGCGGTGATACTCCGTTAATAACGGCTGATACTTTAAAAGAATTTGTTGAGTACCATAAAGCTAATAAATCCGATTTAACCGTAATGAGTACTATTTTTGAAAATCCGACCAATTACGGACGTATTATCAGGGGTGATAACGGAAAAGTAGAAGGTATTGTAGAAGAGAAAGATGCAACTCTTGAACAAAAAGGAATAAAAGAAGTTAATGCAGGCATATATTGTTTAGATTGGAAAAAGGTTAAACCTGCTTTTTCTCAGCTTAAAACAAATAATGCTCAAGGGGAATATTATTTAACGGATATTATAAAATGGGGAAATGAACAAGGCTTAAATGTCAATGCGTATATTCTGAAAGACAACTCTGAAATATACGGTATTAATTCAAAGGCAAACTTAGCGGAAGCAACTAAATTTTTAAATAGAAGAACAGTTAATAAACATTTAGCGAACGGAGTGACGATAATTGATCCTGATTCTACATGGATTAGTCCTGAAACTGAGATTGAGCCGGATACAATAATTTATCCTTCTACGTACATAGAAGGAAATAACAAAATTGGTAAAAACTGTAAAATTGGCCCGTTTGCACATCTAAGAGGCGGAGTTATTCTTGATGATGAAGTTAAAATAGGTAATTTTGTAGAAGTAAAAAAAGCACACATAAAATCTAACACAAATGCTTGTCATTTAACTTATATCGGAGATGCGGAAATAGGTTCTCACGTTAATATAGGAGCAGGAACAATAACCGCAAATTATAATCCTTTAACAAAAGAAAAAAGTAAAACAATAATTGGCAATAATGTAAAAATCGGTTCGAATTCAGTTCTTGTAGCACCGGTTAAAGTTGAAGAAGGCGCAAATGTTGGGGCATTATCTGTTATAACAAAGGATTTACCCTCATGGGCGCTTGCAATAACAAGAGCACCGTTAAGAGTAATCGAAAATTGGGTTTCAAAAAAGTTAAATAAGTAAAATAGATTAATCTATAGACTTATTTTTACAGAGAAAATAATATTATGAATTATAACGGAACAGATAAACGGTATAATCAATTTAGTGAACATTTAAAGCTGAAATTTGGAGCAAAAGTTTATAAAATAACTCTTGATGCAGGTTTTTCATGCCCGAATCGGGACGGAACAATTTCAAAAGACGGCTGTATTTTTTGTGATGACGGAGGAAGTTTTTCTCAGGCTCATTCAAACAGTTTGAGTATAGAAGAACAGGTTAATACGGGTGCAGAAACCTTAAAAAACAGATTTAAGGCACAAAAGTTTATGTCTTACTTTCAAGCTTTTTCTAATACGTATAAACCGGTTAAAGAATTGGAAAAAATATATGCTGCGTCGCTATGCAGGGATGATATTGTAGGGCTATCAATCGGAACAAGACCTGATTGTGTAGATGAAGACAAATTAAATTTAATAAGTTCATTTGTGCCGGATTACTATACTTGGATAGAATATGGTTTACAATCGGTTCATGATAAAACATTAAAAAAAATAAATCGGGGACATGATTACAAATGCTTTTTAGATGCATATGAAAAGACAAAAAGCATGGGTATAAATATATGTTTACATATTATTCTAAACCTTTTTGAAACATATGATGAAATGATGGAAACAGCTAAAACTATCTCAAACCTTGAGCCTGAAGGGGTGAAAATTCATATGCTTTGCGCTTTAGAAGGGACAAAATTGGCAGACATGTATAATAATGGTGAAATTTATTTTATGACAGAAGATGAGTATGTTTCAACAGTATGCGACTTTTTAGAATATTTACCTCCGGAAACGACAATCCATCGTCTTGCAGGTAACGGACTTCGAACGGAACTTGTCGCCCCTCGATGGATAGGAAGGAAACTTGATACGCTAAATCGAATAGATAGAGAATTTATTAGTCGAAATTCTTGGCAGGGGAAAAATGTAACAAATTATTAACTAATTAACAAAATTTATAATTACAGGTTTTATATTATTTAAAAAGGTAGAATATATGAAAATTCAACACATAACTAATAGTAACAATGTTGTTAATCAAGAATCTTTTAGGGCAAAGCAATATCTGAATAAAGCAACAAAAAAAATCTTGAATGCTAAAAATAACAATAGAATAGAAAAAATAACGGAAGCTGTTACAGAAGCAGTTACGCCCACCGAAACGTTTAAAGATAGTGAACTTATATTAAAAAATGCAGGAATAACGCATTGTTCTTGTTATAACAATAAAGTTTGCATTGCAGCAGGATATAATGGCGGGTATTATACTTTTGATACAATAGTAAACGACATGGATTCTGATATTGCCAAACACTTTGTATCGACAGCTTTAATTTCAAAAGATTCTGCATTTGGCGGATTAAAAAATTATATTCGTATGGTAAAGGATATAAAACGTCAGGATATTATTCAAAAAGGCTTAAAAATACATTCATACAACATGAATATATATCCGACAGCTATTCAAACAAGACAAGCTATGAAAGGAATTGCTGAGCGTGCGGGTAAAGCAGTTGACCCTTCCTCTTTATTTTTCGTGGACGAGGATGCGTACTATTATGATATAAATAATAAAACCGCATATAGCATAACTTTATCAGATAAAGAGCTTTGTACTCGTTTTCCAAAGGTAAGAGTATGCAAATTTACGCTTGATGACAGAAAAAATACAATCGGATATACAAGGACCGAATGGGACTTATTTCAAGGGCGTGATATAGAGTGTAAATACGAAGAACAGCAAAAACCTTCGGTAAGATTAAAGTCGTTTGCAACAACCGATAATAACAAAGAATTTGCAGAAGCATTCAGATTTGGTAATACACCCATTGATTATAAATATCAAATTGGTATTCAAAATGTGTATAAACATCTGGCTTCTATGTTAAATTTGCATGATGTTACTGAAAACGAAATTCAGCTGACAAAATTTATTGATTCTAACAATGATATCCAAACAAGACTTTGTTATTACGATTCGTCAATAGGCCGCTCGTTTGTGTATGACAGGTATGGCAAATACATGTATCAATTGGAATATAATAAGGATCATGAAGGTAATATTATAAGCAGTATAAAATATTAAAGAGTCATTGTCATAAATTTGTTTTTATAATCATTAATATTATTCATAAGTTCCACAAATTCCGCATACTTAGAAGTGTTATATACTTTAGAAATTTCAACGGAATTTATAAATGATACATTAAAAGAGTTATCATTTCTGCTATTAATTTTCAACATACCAATATCTTCAAACATTTCCAGCATTGTTTCTATAACAATGTTTGTAACTCCAAGTGCTGATGCCCCTCTTTTTAAATCAAATTCCCCATCAAAGTTATTACATGTGTATCGTACCATTCCTGAAAAAGTTTTCATATAAGATTCTTCATCATTTCTTTGACTGTAATAATTCATATAGTGTATTGAATCTGCTCCAACGGTTTGAAGAAGATTTTGAAATATATCATCATCAGCAGGATAATCAAAAAACATCAGCACATCTGCTTTATCCGCGGTAATTCGGTTTACTACTGATTTATATATATCCGGATATGGTTTGAGCTGTTCAATAATATTTCTATTTTCTGCAAATACAATAATTTTTTTATCTGATTTTTTTATATAATCATTTACTTGGGCAAAAATATTAGTTTTTTTTCTGTGATCGTAAACTTTTTGTTTTGATTCTTCTTCTTGTTCAAGTCCTTCTGCATGAACATCTTTTAAAATTAACTGAACACTTGTTACACCATTAAATACATTTATTTGCGGAGCAAACGCAATATCAATTTTATCACCTTTTAAAAGTGGAATATCTCCTCTCGACCACCAGACACAATCAACATTTCCGCTTTCACCTTCTACAATAAGTTTTAAATGTTCTTTTGTAGAACCCATTAATTTTTTTTCTTTTAGCGTTAATCCATTAACTGCAAAAGTAGGAGAAGGATTAGACATCCCAAAAGGTTCAAGCTTTGAGAGTTCTTCTACTAATGATACTGATACATCATTAATTGAAAGTTCCATATCTATATCTAAAGACGGTATAAGTTTTTGACCGTTTAACATTTCGTCAACAGTTTGATTTAATGCTTTTTTTACTTCTTCAAAATCGGCTTTGTCTGTTGAGAATGTAAAACCTCCTGCAAGTTTATGACCGCCAAAACCTTCAAGTTTATCAGAAATATTTGTTATTATGTCATACAAATTAAGTTCTTTTACACCTCTTGCGGAACAGCGATAGGTTTTTGTTTCTTCTGAATATGTCATAATAAAAGTCGGTTTATAATATTTTTCTACAAATTTGGAAGCTACTATTCCTATTATGCCTATATGCCAATTCGGATTTGCAAGAATAATTGCATTATCTCTGCTCCTTGAGTTAATCCATATGTTATCCGCCTCTTCAAAAGTATCAGATACCATTTGCTGGCGAATTTTATTCAAGTTATCAAGCTGCATTATGCACATTTCAATTTCTTGTTTATTATCAGATATAAAAAGTTTTACCGCAGGATCAACAGATTCTATCCTTCCGGACGCATTAATCCTCGGGGCAATAGTAAATGCAACCTGTTCAGCAGTTAGTCCGTTGTCTGTGTTCAGACCGGCATAGTCCAATAGGCGTTTTAATCCGTAATTTTTGCCTTGAGCAATGAGTTCTAGCCCTTTTGCTACAAAGTATCGGTTTTCACCGATTAAAGGAACCAAATCTGCAATAGTTCCGACTGTAACAAGAGGTAAAATTTCATATGAATAATCCAATTTATCGTATTTTTCCAGTACTCCTTGAGCAAGTTTAAACGCAACTCCGACTCCTGCAAGTGAAGTTAAATATTCTATTTGTGTTGTAGTAAGTTTTTCACTTAATGAGTTCATTGCCTTGGGGTTAATTATTGCATATGCAGGCGGAATTTTTTCCGGAGCTTCGTGGTGATCTGTTATAATAACATCACGTCCAAAGCTGTTTATAAATTTTACTTCATCGTAACTGCTTATCCCGTTATCTACAGTTATTATGAGTTTTGGATTTTTTGAACTTAATAACTTCACAAGAGATTTTGAATTAAGTCCATGTCCTTCTGTATCTCTGTCAGGTATATAGTAATCTGCATTTCCGCCTAAAAAACTAAAAGTTTTTACCAATACAGAAGTAGATGTAATTCCGTCAGCATCAAAATCCCCATATATAAGGATTTTTTCTTTTTCATCAATTGCTTTACATATTCTGTCTACAGCTTTTTGCATATCACAAAAAGCATTAGGGTGCATTAAAGTTATCTCAAGAGGATTTAAAAAGCACTTTTTCTCCTCTTCAGTTTTAATGCCCCTAATCTTTAATAATTCATCAATTATTGCGGAGTCTGAGCCGTTTTGGGATTTACCCCCTGATTTACCCCCGCTCCTAATTTTCCATTCTTTTCTCCAAGACATGTCATCTCTTTCAGTATTTCAATTGCTTTCTTCAGTTGAACATCATCTTTTGCGTCAACATTTTCCTTCTTTAATTCTACCACAACATCCGGTGTAATACCTTTTTTGTGAATATCACTTCCTGATGGTGTTAAATATCTTTGAATAGTTATATTGACACCTGCTTCATCCGGAAGTCTGTTAATCTCTTGTACAAGACCTTTTCCAAAAGATTGCTCTCCGACAATTGTTGCACGATTATTATCTTTTAATGCGCCGCTCAAAATTTCACTTGCTGATGCAGAGCCTTTGTTTATTAAAATAACAATCGGCTTATTAGTTACCTGATGTACCCTCGCTCTTGTTGTTGACTTATAGCTGTCTCTGTCAACGGTGCTGACAATAACTCCGCCTTTTAATAACATATCAGAAATATAGATGGCATTTGTTAAAAGTCCTCCGGGGTTTGAACGTAAGTCTATGATATAACCCTTTGTATCAGGTGATTCATTTAAAATTGTTTCGATTTCTCCCGCTGCATTTTTGCTTATAAATGAACTAAGTCTTATATACTGGAAATCTTCAGGAATTTTTGTTTCAAACGGAGGTTTTGTGGAAACCGACTTGACTTCTATTTCATCTCTTACAATACTGTAAGTTTTATTGGGAACATCTTTTCTTTTTATTAAAAGGGTTACGGTTGTTCCTTTTTCTCCTCTTATTTTATCTGCTGCCACATCTACGCTTATGCCTTTTGTGCTCTCACCGTTAATTTCCAGAATCGCATCATCTGCTTGTAACCCCGCTCTTTCAGCAGGGGAATCTTCCAGCGGTGCTATAATAACAAGTTGTCCGTCTTTCAACCCGATTTGAGTGCCGATACCCTTTAAAGATCCTTTTATAGATTGATTTTCTTCGGAAAATTCTTTTGGATCAAGAAATCGTGTGTATGGATCGTTAAGACTCGCTAACATCGTTTCTATAGCAACATATGCATCTTCTTTTGTCTTAAGTTTATGCTCGTATCGATATCTCCATTTTTCCCAATCTTGACAATTATCTGTAGGGTCATAATATTTTTTGTTTATTAAATTCCATACTGTGTCATATAGTTCTGCAGGTGTTGCAGAATATGCATTCCCAACAGTAGTTAGTAATGCGGTCATTAATATTAAACCGGATGTTATAAATTTTTTTTTCATGTTAAAACTAAACTCCTCTTTATCAAATAAAAAGCGCTCTTTATATTATACTACACAATTATTTTTTAAATATCAAATTTGAAGGGATTTATTTACGCTTAAGTCGGTTATGGTTGTATGCAGCAATATCGTTTGGCAGAAAAAATTTATTTTTCGTAATTGTACATGTCGAATAATTGGTTACCTAAATGCAACAAATAACATATTTTGTTGCATTTATTCAAAAACTCTTATTATATCTACTTTTTCTCCTCTCTTTATTTCGGAGGTAAAGAGAGGAGAAAAAGTAG
>CAMORE010000043.1 GCA_946623365.1 uncultured Acinetobacter sp. | reverse complement strand
ATATTTATATTGTTATTATCATTTGGTGGTGGATTACCGCCTGCACCACAACAAAAATATAACTGTTTTGGTTTTTCTTTTGGTCTTAAATCTTTCATTACTTCAAAAGGATGCAAAGCATCTTTAATAATTATTGGGTCAGTAACTGTTTTATTTACCCTTCTCATTGGTTGGATAATAACAGGCATGATAAAGTCCTTTCATTTTGTATATTTATATAAAACACATAAAAAAATAATTTGCTATCTTAATATTTTTTAAGGTTTAGGCAATTTTTGAGAACAAAAATACTTTATATACATGTAAGATTTTATAGGGGATTACTATATGGGATTAATTAATAAAACAACATTAAATTTTATAGTCAAACAGGGCGAAAAACTTGTTGAATCTTCGCTTGTAAGAAAACCGAATATTACAAATGTTGAAGGATTAAGATATATGCCTCAACAGTTATCGACTGATGTTGTTGAAATTTCACAAAAAGCGTTACAATCAACTAAAACCGCATTAGAACCTGCAACATTACAAGAACTTGTTAATAAAGGATTGAGTTTGAATGAAATAGCTTCCGAATTAGGTGTAAGTGTCGGAAAGGTAAGAAGGTCTCTTACACAATACAATATTATTTCAGATGCTCAAAAAGAATTTAGAATACTAAAAAGATATTTTACTGCGACAACAAAAGAAGAAAAATCAAAAGCATTTGAAGAAATTGATAAATACTTGCAACAAATAGCAAAAGAAGAATTAAAACAAAAAAAAGGAAGTACATACGAAGATTGCTTGCAAGATATTAGGTTAAGATTTTTTGAAATAGCTAAAAAGAGCAAACAAGACGGCATATCGTTCCCGTATAGAATTTTAAAAACAATACAAGAAACAAGGCCGGTAATAAAACAGGAAATAAAAACAGTTGGTTTATCAAAAGCTGATTTAAAGGCTGCTGATAGTGGAATTGAATTATTTGAAACAAAAGACTACGAAGACTACCTGTGGAAATATGCTCACAGACACTTAAGAGGACGGGAGGCAGATTCTCTTGAACAATATTTACGTGAAGATAAGACAATAAAAGAAATTGCGGAGTATTTCTGGTTAACACCAAAGAGAGCGAAAGATATTATAAAAAGGGCGTTACCAAAACTACGACAACAATTTGAACTGGCAAAACAAGGCGATTTTAAAGCGGAGAGAATCAAATTCAGTCAAAAAGCTGCGGAAAATGCTGCTGCAAAAGAAGCTGATTATGACGGATATAGATTTTTACGCAAAACAAAAGACAGTAATAATTACTATTTATAATAAAAAGGCAATTTCCGAGAACAAAAATACTTTATATATATGTAAGATTTTATAGGGGATTATAATGGCATCATCATTTGGGACAGCAATAACAAATTTAACATCAAAGTTTGGCATTTTATCAAGAAAAGCCTGTATTCGTATTGCTACTGAAACAGGCAAAAAAGTTGCTGATAAATCAAAAGAAGTCGGAAGAATGGTAAATAAGGAAGAAATTGAACAAATTTTTTCTCAAACAGTTCCTAAAAGGTGCCGACCTAAACTTCTCACAACAAATGAAGAAGCAATAGATGTTTTCAGAAGAACAGGACATACTGAAGAAGAAATAAATGAGTATTTGCAATTACCTTTTGCAGCAGCTGTTATTGAAAACGGAACAAAAAAGTGGCCGATTTGGATTCCTTTTAGCAGATTAGAAACTGAACTGCCACAACTGCAAGTATTTATGAGTTCAACAGTTGGTCATGAACTTGAACACGCATTAGAAAAAAATAATAGAATAAGAGATATTTTTAGAAGAAATTTTTCCGGTGTAAAAGAATCAGTATGCAAGTTCTTTGATAAAGATTATAAACGCAGAGTGACCGAACGAGAAATGGGAATACATAAGTTCGAGGAAGAAATTCAACGGGAACTTTTGGGCTGCATCGATGTAAAAACAAGAAAGTTCCTTTGTGAGCCTACTATTGAAAGTATAGAAAAACATTTACAAGAAAAAACAGGAAAAGGATTAATAGAAAGACTTAGAGAGTCTGTTCACAGAAATTACGCTAATCCCGAAAATGCAGGAAGTGAACAAGTAAGAAGATTTGATAAAATAAATTATTGGCTTGATATGGAAAAGCCTGCATATCAAGTAACAGGCGAAGTAGATAGATATTTCTTCGGAACACCTAAAGGCGAAACATTTATAACTGAATCTATTTCTAAAGGCTATGAAGCAGCTATTGATATTGTGAAAAAAGATAGAAGAAGTTATTGGAAAAATTTGCTTTTGGGTAAACTTAAAAAACCAAATGTCTTTGCTACTGATAAAGATTTATTAAAATATGCAACTACATTAGAAGAAAAACAAGTATTACAAGAGTTAATTAGCGGACTAAATAAAGAACAAAAAGGAAGTTTGATAAAAGTATTATATTCTTTTGAAGGACAACCAAATGCTATCCAAATAGTAAAAACATTCTTAGATAAAACAACAGTAAAAGGGAAAAATATTTATTCGGATAAATTAGAATTATTTGAAGGAATGGATACCAGAATATTATCAAATCCGGATTTTATAACAATAGCAAAAATCGCTAATTCAAAAGTTAAAAATGCAGGTGCTGTTATAGATATACTTTCTTTTTTAGCACAGTCAAATAAGACTGATGCAAAAATATTGAGAATCTGTGCCGGTAAACTGCAAAAAACAATTCAGAAAAAAGGTGACATCAGAGCTGTTGTAGAACAGTTGCTTTCAAATCCCCTGAATGCTTAGCTAAATATATTTGCCCCTTTGCCCCTTTACCCCTATATTTACTGCTACATTTGCCCCTAAATATATTTACCCCCATTTACCCCTCCATTTACCCCTAAATATATTTACCCCCCATTTACCCCTCCCATTTACCCCTCCATTTACCCCCCGTTTAGTTCGTGGTAAAATTTTTATATGGAAAGTTATAAACAAAAATGTTCATCATTAGATGATACAAAGAAGCTTGCATATAAGTTTGCTTCACTGATAAAAGAAAACGGATGCTTTATAAATCTTTACGGAGAAATTGGAGCAGGAAAAACTGCGTTTGTAAAATTTGTTGCAGAAGCATTGGGAGTAAAAGAAAAGGTTACCAGTCCGAGTTTTGTTATATTAAATGAATACCATAGTGCTGATATTCCAGTTTATCATTTTGATTTATACAGATTGGAACACACAGGAATCAGCACTATTACTGAAGAATTGAGAGAATATTCTGAAGGAAAGAAGATTACATTTGTAGAGTGGGCAGAATTTTCTCAAGGGGAATTACCTTTTGAAAGAATTGAAATAAATGTAACTTATGATGACGATGATTCAAGAATATACGACTTTAAATCAATCGGTGAAAAGAACAAAAAGGTTATTGAAGGATTAACTGTATGAAAATATTAGCAATAGATACTTGCCTTGATAAAACATACATCACATTAAATGATGATAATAAGATTATAAAAAGCGAGATTATTAAGTCTGATAGTGAAAATTATCATTCGGCATATTTAATATCAACTGTGGTAAAAGTTCTTAAAGAAGCAAGTTTAGAACCAAAAGATATAAGTATGATAGCTTCAGATATAGGTCCCGGAAGTTTTACCGGAATAAGAGCGTGTACTACAGTTGCAAGAGTTCTTGCGCAGCAGTTAAATATTAAAGCGGTCGGCGTTTCTTCTTTAGAGATTTTATCAAAAATACTGGGTGATAGTGATATGGTTGTTCTCGATGCAAGAAAAAATAAAGCATATGTGTTTGATAACGGGATTAAAGGTGCTATAGATTTAGAAGAAGTTGACAAACTGGTTAAAGGAAGAAGGGTTATTACAGACAACAGTCTTCAAGAGAGAATAAGTAAAAATGCAGACTTTGCAATTTCTTATCAATCAGGAGAATATCCGCTCGGTGACATTTTATCAAAGATTGCTCTCACAAAAGAACAAACAGATTGGAGAAAACTTAAGCCTTTATATATTCAGCCTCCTCCTGTATTCGGAAAATAATATTAGGGAAATCCTAAAAACATAAAGAAAAATCGTATGAGGTAACTATGAAAAAAACATTAATAAAATATCCGTACTTAACAAGAGAAATAGAAATATATGAACAAGACAACGGTCACAAGATAGTTTTGGCTCATAAAGAAGGAGATATGATTAATGTGTCTTCTTGGGTTAAAACCGGTTCAATCAATGAAAATGAAAAGAATAACGGAATTTCACATTTTCTTGAACATTTAATGTTTAAAGGAACTCATAAGCATAAAGCCGGAGAATTTGACAAGATTTTGGAAGCAAAAGGTGCTATTGTAAACGCAGCAACTTGGAAAGATTATACTTTTTATTATGTAACTTTGCCTAAAGGTGACGGGGATGAAAACTTTAATACTGCAATAGAGCTTCATGCGGATATGATGACTGACCCTGTAATTCCTGATTATGAAATGGGTGCACCTTTTGACGTTAATGATAAAAATGTAACCGATAAGCGTGAACGTCATGTTGTAATTGAAGAAATTAGAATGAGAAAAGATCAGCCTTGGACTAAAGTTTATAACGCTACAAACAATGCAATGTATACTTCTCATCCTTATAAACGTGATGTAATAGGTACTCCGGAAATAATTTCTCAAGTTTCACAAAAAGAGGTAATGGATTATTATAGAACTTTTTATTCTCCAAAAAATGTAACAACCATTGTTGTTGGTGATTTTGACTCGGAAAAAGTCTTAAATAAAGTTATCAATGAATTTCATTGGGGAGAAAGACCGGAGCCTCCAGTTAGAAATATTCAACCGGATACGCCTATAAAAGAACAGCTGTATATAGAAAATGAAGCCAACATTAATTCTTCGTTTATGATGTTTGGATTTTTAGGTCCTCAAGCGAAAGATTTAAAAAATGTTATTGCTTTGGAGATGCTTGCAATAATATTAGGCGAAGGTTCAAGTTCAAGATTATATCAAAATCTCATAGAAAACCAAGAAGAGCACATCTTTAATGTAATAGATGCGGAAAATTATACATTTAGAGATGGGTGCAATTTCTTTATACAAGCAAATTTTAATCCTGAATTTAAAGAAAAGGCAGTTGAACTTGTAAAAGCAGAAATTGAAAAAATTAAAACAAATATTACGGAAAGAGAGTTAAATAAGGCTAAAAAGAAAGTAAAATCCCGTTTTGCCTGTGAAGTAGAAACGGTTTCCGATATAGGAGAAACAATAGGTTATTATATGACTGTTTGTGATGATTTAGCATTGGCAGAAGAGTATATTCCTATATGTGAAAATATTACGGCAGAGGATTTGCAGATTGCAGCACAAAAATATCTTGATTTAAACCATGTTGTAGTCAGCGTTCTCAGTCCCCAAAAATAAAAAATGTATAGTTTTATGGTGAACTTTAAATGATTTACCGCAAAAACATAAATAATTAAAAATAGGCGTTATTATGAAAGAAAGCTTTAGAAATACAAATATGGAAAAAATAAGTGTTATATATTTCGGAACTCCTGATATAGGATTGCCCTCTTTAGAACATTTTTATAATTCTGATAAATTTGAAGTTTTGGCAGTTGTTACTCAGCCTGATAAACCGTCAGGAAGAGGACAAAAATTAACTTGGAGCCCGATAAAAAAATTTGCAATAGAACATAATATAAGAGTTTTTCAACCTAAATCAATAAGAAAAGAGCCTGATATTATAGAAGAATTAGCTCAATTAAAACCTGATTTTTTTGTGACTTTTGCGTTTGGTCAAATATTATCGCAAGAAGTTTTGGATATTCCCAAATATGAAACAATTAATCTTCATGTTTCATTACTCCCTAAATACAGAGGAGCAAATCCGATTCAAAGAGCAATAATGAACGGTGATTCTATTACAGGGATATGTACAATGATTACGGAGCTTGGACTTGACTGCGGGGATATTTGCATGAAAGAACCTATTACAATTACCCCGAATATGAATTGTATTGAATTATTCGAAATATGTGCATCCCATTCTCCTGAGCTTTTAGAAAAAACTTTAATAGGATTAAAAGAAGGAACATTAAAGCCGGAAAAACAATGTGAAGAAGGTTTGTGTTTTGCGGATAAATTAAAAAAAGAAGAGTGCCAGATAAATTGGGAAAAATCCGCACAAGACATTCATAATCTTGTAAGAGGAGTTTATAAATGTCCGGGGGCATTTTTCAAATACAACGATAAAATAATTAAAGTTATGGAAACAGAGCCTTTGGACGAAAATATTGACGGACAAACAGGCGAATTTGTAAGATTTTCCAAGCAAGGAATTGATGTAAAAACAGGAGCAGGAATCTTAAGACTGATAAAAGTTAAACCGGAAGGCAAAGGCGAAATGCTTGCAAAAGATTGGGCAAACGGTATAAAACAAAAATCTTGCTAATTTAAGATTATTTTTTCAAATAGAACTTTAGCAAAATCAAACAGAAATCATCTAAACAGATGATAACAAAACCCAAAATATATATAATAATGAAAGAAAATAATTGGGGAGATTGGGGCTAAATGTTCAATAATATCAACGATAATAATCTGTTACAATTTAATAATGCAGCAAATGTAATTAATCTTACAAATGTACGCTCCTCTTTGCAAAAAAATAATTATGCAAAAAATCCGTATGTTGATAAAACAGAAATATCTGCTAATGCAATGCAGCTTTTTCAGCGGGATTTAGATATCAAAAAATTTGCCAAAATAGCTTCTGAAAACCCTGAAGATTTGTCATATATGGAAAAAATTCAAGAATTGTTTGCAGACGGAATAGTTGATCCGTTTGAAGAAGACAGCGCGGCTAATCTTGTAACAAATTCTAAATTATGGGATGATTTAAACGCTTAGATATGATAGAATACAACTATGGCGTCGTCGGATTACTATATAGTTGACAATTCAAATATTGAAGATAAAAAATTGGAAGCAGCTCGAAATCATTATATGAAGGGTGATTATAAAGCTGCATTAAAGCTGTATTTGAGCCTGATTAATACAAGTATTTCCTATAAACTTTATCATCGAATCGGAAAATGTTATTATAAAATGGGTGATTTAGTGCAGGCAGAAGAATATTTCCAAAAGTCAGCCGGTTTAGAAAAAGGAGATAATCCTTCTTACATATATCTCGGTAATATATGTTATAAAAAAGAAGATTTGAGAAATGCAATATATTACTGGGCGTGTGCATTTGCTTATCGTCCTGAGGATGAAACAATATGTTTAAATTTAGCAACTTCATATTTTTCTTGCGGGATGAAGTTTCAGTCTGTATTTTATTATGAAAAGTATTTGAAATACGCTCAAGAGAAAAACTCATCATATAATACTGTCAAGCAAAGTATAGATGAGTACACAAAAATAGGAACCGAATTTTTGCAAAAAGCAAAAATTGCGTTCCAAAAAAAGGATTATAAATCAGCAATTGAGTTATTAACTTTTGCATATAAAAATTTGCCGACAAATTATGAAATCAATTTGTTACTCGGAAAATCTTATTTAGAAGAAAGTGACAATATGCATGCAATGATATATTTAAAACAAGCATATTGTCTTGATAATCGTTCTCTGGAAGTGTTGCAATTGCTAACTTCCGTATTCATAAACCTTGGAGATTATACTGCGGCATATTGTTCTATGAGAAGGCTCTTACCGCTTGTTATTCATAATCAAGAAGAATATTTGACGACTATGAAAGTTGTGAAGGAATTAAATTCTACATTTGATGAAAAAAGTTACGTTGGGCATAAAGAATGGGGAGATAATTACTATAAAGAGAATAATTTTCATTTTGCACTGTTTGAATATGAGAACTGTACTCTCTTAAATGAAGATATATATGAAGATTTAAGAGAAAAGATAGAGCAGCTGAAATTATTTTTAAACCCTGAGAAAAAAGCAATACAAAATAATATTGAAAAAGGAGCAAACAGTTATCAGAAAGGTGATTTTAAAACAGCTAACAAATATTTCTCCAGAGTAATGATGTTTTCTGAGCCTGATTCGGAAGAATATAAATACGCAAAATCCAGAGTTACAAATGTTTAAAAAAATAAAAAAATGGTATTATTTGTATATTTTACACAGAAAGTATTACAGAACAGGTTCTTGTAATGCTTGCGGCAGATGCTGTCAAAAAATATATGTTAAACATAAGCATGTAATTCAAACAGAATCTGAGTTTGAAGAATTAAAGAAATTACATCCGTTTTATACATATTTAAAAATTATTGATAAAGATGAAACTGGACTTGTTTTTGAATGTGAAAATTTAGATAAAGACACAAACAAATGTAAAATTCATAAAAAACGTCCGGGGATATGCAGAAGATATCCTCAAGAAGAACTCTTTGCAATGGGCGGTACTCTTGCAGAGCATTGCGGATATAAGCTTATTCCGATAGAAAGCTTTGAAGAAGTTTTTGAAAAAGTTAAAAACAAAACCTATAAAAATAAAATGTTTCGTTAATCATCAGTTGAATTATCAACTACTCTACTCGCCTTTTGTGCAGTATCCCATAATTCATGAAGTTTATCTTTAATGCCGATTCTGCCAAACCATTTGTATATAAAGCGTTCTTCATAACCTAGACCACCATTAAGTTTAGAGCAATCGCCAAGAGCAAATACAGCTTCGGATATTGATATCCTGACAAAGAAGTGTGCTTGTTGGTATTTTGTTAAATCCATCCAAATTTTTACGTTATTGTATTTAGCAATGTTAACTGTTCTGACGTTGTGAGCATCAGATTGTTCTTGAATAATGTAAGAACGTAAATTGTCTTCTAAATCTTTAAATGTAGCCATATCTATCCTTTAATTATTTAAACTGTGAATTGGTGCAGGTATTCGTCCGCCTCGTTTTACAAAATTTTCAGAGGAAAATTTGTTAACTGATATTATTGGAGCTTCACCAAGTAAGCCTCCATATATTATTTTATCACCAACTTTTTTATTTGGTGCAGGAATAATTCTGACGGCGGTTGTTTTTTTATTAATCATACCGATAGCCATTTCATCCGCAATCATTCCCGCTATTGTTGAATCAGGTGTATCGCCCGGAATTGCTATCATATCGAGTCCGACAGAACAAACACATGTCATAGCTTCTAATTTATCAAACGTCAGACAACCTATTGACGCTGCCTCTATCATTCCTGCATCTTCAGATACCGGAATAAAAGCGCCGGACAATCCTCCTACATATGAACTTGCCATAATGCCACCCTTTTTAACAGCATCGTTCAGCATTGCAAGAGCTGCCGTTGTTCCATGTGCTCCGGCATGCTCAAGTCCCATAACCTGAAAAATTTGAGCAACACTGTCACCCACAGCCGGAGTCGGAGCAAGAGAAAGGTCTATTACACCAAACGGAATGTTTAGTCTATCTGCCAGCCTTCTTCCTACAAGTTCACCGCAGCCGGTTATTTTATATGCAGTCTGTTTTATTTTATTTGATAATAAACCTAAATCAGCATTAGGGTCTAAATCCTGAATAGCCGCTCTTACAACCCCAGGACCGGAAACACCGATATTCAATGCACATTCAGGCTCTCCATATCCGCAATATGCTCCTGCCATAAACGGATTATCTCCGACGGAATTACAAAAAACAACAAGTTTTGCAGCACCGATTCCGTCTTTTTCTGCTGTAAGTTCTGCTGATTTTTTAATTATTTCAGCCATTTTTAAAACGGCATCCATATTTATTCCTGCTTTTGAGGTTGCAACGTTAACGGAGGAGCACATTCTGTCTGTAGATGCTAAGGCTTCAGGAATAGATTCGATTAAATATTTATCACCCTGAGTACAGCCTTTTTCAACAAGTGCGGAATATCCGCCAATAAAATCTATACCTAAGTTTTTTGCACTGTTATCAAGAGTTTTAGCAATTTTTAAATAATCTTTTTCCTTGCAAGATTCACCAATAACAGAGATTGGTGTAACGGAAATACGTTTATTAACGATTGGGATAGAATAATCATTTTCAATTTCTTGAGCATATTTAACAAGATTTGATGCATATTTATCAAGTTTGTATTTAATCTTATCACATACTGTATTAATATTTTCCGAAGCACAATCTCTTAAGCTCAAAGCCAGCGTCACAGTTCTTATATCAAAATTGTGAAGCTTTATCATGTTTATTGTTTCTAAAATTAAATTTTCATCAAAAATAGTCATTAAATATAGTATAGCATATTTTGTGATTTAATAAACTTGTTTTATAAAATGAATTATAATTGCTTGTATTTTTGACCATTTTGTTACTATAACCTATTTGTCATTAATATTAGATTGTTTTATAATTTTAAACGGAGGGAAAATAATGACAGGTAAAGTTGTACTGGTAACAGGTGCCGGAGGTTTCATAGGACTTAATGTCGTTAAAGCTTATTCCGAAGCAGGGTGGAAGGTTTTAGCGTTAGTTCACCACAATATCCCAAACGAACTATACAATCTTAACAACGTAGAAGTTGTTCGAGGTGATGTTACAAATGCTGAATTTATGTCACAATTTTCCGAAAAAATAGACATTGTTGCACATGTTGCAGGATTAGCTAAAGATATCGGCTCTGATGAAACATTCAGAAAACTTAACTTTGAGCCAATTAAATACCTTTCGTCTTTACCAAAAGAAAAAATTGTTTATGTATCAACAAGTGATGTTTATGGAATAAAAGACCATAAAAACGCAGATGAAAATACTCCGCTTGTCGAATATCCAAAAAATCCTTATCCGAGATATAAAATAATGTCAGAAAACTGGCTTAGAGAAAATTGTAAAAACTATGTTATAATCCGTCCCGCAGCAGTATGGGGAGAAGGCGATTTGACACTGGAAAGAAGAGTTGTTGAATTTCTAGAAAGTTCTCCGTTTATTGTTCATTTCGGAAAATGGAAAGGAAAATGCAGATGGCCGTTGGCCAATGTAAAAAATGTAGCCAAAACAATTGTTGCAGTAAGCGAAACAGATAAATTTGACAGAGAAGCAATAACGATTATAGACCCTCAAAAAACAACAATTGATGAATATTATAGAGCTGTAGCAAAAAAATATTTTCCTGATAAAAAATTTTATAATATATATTTGCCCCTATGGGTCGGAAAAGGTATCGGTTTTATCTCAACAACAATTTCTAATCTTTTAAAAAAGAAAGATCCGATTTTTGATCCGACATTTTATGCTGTTCATCACGTCAGCTCAAACTTGGATTTTTCAGCAGAAAAAATGCTATCCGCAATAAATTCTAAATACTCTGAAAATAGTTCAAAAATATAATTTTTTTTCGTTGGTTAAAACTTCTGATGCACAACAAACTATACGTAAAAATATAACACAGCACAATTTTACAAAAACGTAAATTTCTTATACAATTTTAACTATAGGGATTCAAATGAAGAAAAAATTATTTGCAAATACAGCATTATTTTTAACTGCGCTTATTTGGGGTCTTTCTTTTGTTGCACAAAGAGCAGGCATGGAATATATAGGTCCTTTTACTTTTAATATGATAAGAAGTATTCTGGGCGGAGTGAGTTTAATTCCTGTAATTTTGTGGGTAAAAGTTTCTCATCCTGACAAGAGGAGCGAGAGAAGAAAAAGAATGCAGCACATCAATTTAGCAAGAGCCGGCATTGCATGCGGAACTGCATTATTTCTTGCAATGACTGTTCAACAGTACTGCATGCAATTCGTTGGTGCAGGAAAAGGCGGTTTTATCACTGCTCTTTATATTATTTTTGTTCCTATAATTACAATTCTTTTGGGTGAAAAATTAAATAAAAAAATTATTATAAGCGTTATTCTTGCTTTTATCGGTCTGTATTTATTATGTTATAAAGCAGGTTTGGGATTCAATATTTATGATTTATTACTGTTATTAAGCGCTTTTTTGTACGCTGTGCATATCATGGTTGTCAACTACTATTCAAGAATCGTACATCCTGTCAAAGCTTCTTGTTTTCAGTTTTTTGTAGTTGGAATTTTATCATCTCTTTTAGTTTTATTATTTGAAAAAGTAGATATTAATGCTGTTTTTGCGTGTAAAGTTCCTATTTTTTATGCAGGTGTTGTAACTTGCGGAATTGCATACACTCTTCAAATATACGGACAAAAATATACTCTCCCGATTATAGCTTCGCTTATTTTATGCTTAGAGTCGGTTTTTGCGGTTATAGGCGGAGTTTTAATTCTTGGAGAAACACTAACTTTAAAAGAAATAACAGGATGTATTTTTATGATAAGCGGCGTTATTTTATCTAATTTAACATCAGACAAAACGAATAAAAACTAAGTGTAGTATATAAATTATCTAACCTGTTTATACTACTCTCTGCGGGTTAGTATATATAGGTATTTATATTATTGAAAAAAGATTATTATATACTAGAATTAGTAATGAAATACTCTTTTTTTACAGTTTTTTAAAGGGAAGTTTTATGAATATAGATAAAAAGAAATTAGTAATACAAATTTTGACAGTACTCGGATTTGCATTAACTGTTAAATTAGCAATGATTTATTATGTTGCAAATTATGAAAAATATGCTCTTGCCAGTTTTTGTTCAATTAACGACTTTATTGATTGTGACGGAGCAGCACGAACAACTGTTGCGCAGGTATTGGGAATCCCTCTCGCTTATTGGGGAATGATATTTTATATATTTGTGTTCTTTTTAACAATAGTTGATAAGCTAAAAAATATCAGATTTTTAAAATTTTTGGAAGTCTTTAAAAATCCGATGTCATATATAACTTTTTTAGGCACTATCGCTTTTATAATTTCTATGGTTCTTGCCGGCATGAGCCTGTATGGAATTAAAAAAATATGTATTCTTTGTTTAATTACGTATTTCATAGATTTTTTAATAGCACTAATTCCTGCAAACAATATAAAAGAATATTTTAATAATTTTAAGATAACAATTTTAGATTTTATAGACGGAGTTAAAAAATATCCAAAAACATTTGTAATTTTACTAATTTTTACAATTTCCTTTTTAAGTTACAGCGGAATTACAAATAACTTTGTTCCGCACGTGAAAAAATCTCAGGAACTTAAAAAATATATAAGAATGAAAGAAAATCCGTATAAAATTAACGGAAATACATTGGGAGCTGAAAATGCTGATGTTGTAATAGAACTATATTCGGACTTTGTTTGTCCGCTATGTTATATTCATAATATTATGCTGCATAGAGCTGCAAAAGAGTACAAAAATATTAAAATTATTCACCACAACATACCGTTTGATAAAGCCTGCAATCCGGATATAAGTTTCAATATGCATCCGGGAGCCTGTTATATGGCAAAGGCGGCTTTAGCTGCTGAAAAACAAGGCAACTATTGGGGTATGAGCTCTCTATTGTACGAAAACAAACCGACTGATGATGAGCACTTATTGCCATTAATAGAAAAATTAGGACTTGATAAAGATAAATTTTTTGCGGATATGAATTCTGATGAAATCCAAAAAGAATTAAAAGCATCAATTGATAAAGGAACTTATGAACTTAATATTGACAGCACTCCTACAATGTACGTGAACGGAGAACAAAAAGTCGGTATTATGCAATATGACGAGTTAAAGGAGTTTTTGGAAGCACGTGGCGCAAAACGAAAATAAAATACTAATCCACGCTTGCTGCGGTATTTGCTCCGGATATCCCATTGCCTTACTAAAGGAATTGGGATATGAGCCTGTCGTTTATTTTTGTAACCATAATTTAGATACAAAAGAAGAGTTTGACAGAAGATTAAATGCTCAAAAAATTGTATGTATGTACCATTGGGTAGATTTAGTTATAGAAGAATATAACCATAATAAATATCTTGATTACGTTAAGGGTTACGAAAGTGAGCTTGAACGAGGTCTAAGATGTGATAAATGCATCGAATTAAGATTAAAAGAAACTGTAGAAAAAGCTAAAGAACTCGGAATAAAAAAATATACAACATCTCTTGTGATAAGTCCTCATAAAAATTTTAATAAGATAAGCTCTATAGGAAAAAGCTTATCAGATGAAATAGAATATATTGCAATTGATTTTAAGAAAAAAGACGGATTCTTAAAAACCAACAATTTATCTAAAGAACTCGGCTTATACAGACAAAATTATTGCGGATGTGAATTTGCTAAAAAACTGTAATTTGTATAATTAAAAGTAAAGTGCGAAGACATTACTTAAAGTGAATTCATTAAAAGTATTTAAAATAATTTATTGATTAGAGGCTAAAATTTTGATAAAATTTGCTTATGAAAAATTTAATACAAATTCAGAATTTAATATATGAAATCAGAGGGCAAAAAGTTATGCTTGATAGCGATTTAGCAACATTGTATCAAGTGCAAACTAAAGTTTTAAATCAAGCAGTAAAAAGAAACATAAAAAGGTTTCCGTCTGATTTTATGTTTCAGTTAACAAAAGAAGAATTTCTCAACTTGAAGTCACAAAATGTGACTTCAAGTTGGGGAGGTATTCGTAAAATGCCATATGTATTTACGGAACAAGGAGTTGCAATGCTTTCAGGGTTGCTAAATTCTGATATAGCGATTGCGGTAAACATCAAAATCATGAGAGCTTTTGTTCAAATTAGAAAATTATCTATTGAGCATAAAGATTTGCAAGAACAAATACAAGAATTAAAGCAATATTTTCTTCAATATGCAAAAGACAACAACACTGAAATTGATAGAATAAACGAAGCTATAAATTTACTAATGGATAGAACAAAACCAACAAAAATAGGATTTGGGGTAAATGAGAGATAAAAATTTAATAATACTTTTTTTAACGATAGTTATTACAACATTACCAACACTTGCAAAAATCAGTAATATTTTTTGAAGGTGACTAAAAAGTCAAAATTCCTATTGGAACATATGAACACTGTAGGGTGGGTTAAGCCTTTAATAATCATTGTTTTAAGCATATTATCGCAGAGTGGC
>CAMORE010000042.1 GCA_946623365.1 uncultured Acinetobacter sp. | reverse complement strand
CCAACTTCATATTTTTCTATAATATCCTTTTTTGTTTTTTCCTTTTTTACATTCATTATAAAGTTATTAAAACAATTTGATAAAAATACTTTTGGTTTAAAAACAATAAAAAAACTTTGAACATGAAGCGGAATAAGTTTATCATTGATATTAACACCCCAAAAATCTGCTTTTGATGCATAACTTTCCCACAACTGAGAAAATGAATAGAGAGGTGCATAACAGCTATCATTAGAAAAAATTAATTCATCACAGTCATCAAGTAAGTTACTTTCTTTTGCATAAATAAATCCTCTTTTGTATGAACCGAAATCATATTCGCCATGTTTGTGAGCTAAAGAATGTATTACGAAATTTCTTATTTTTGATAATTCAGAATCGTTTATTTCGCAATCAGATACAAAGATAATTTTATCAGCAATTTTGCTTAATTCACTTAAATAATATACAACATAATTTTTAATTTTATTTTCTTTGTCAAAATGTGCAAATACAGCAATTTTACTCATTACAATACCTTCGTGTATTTTTCTTTTTTATTACAAATGTAATTCCTAAAATCCGAAATTTCCAACCGTACCAAGTTTCTTCCTTTGAAAAAATCCTGTGATACCATTTTACATACAGCTTTTTAAATATTTTTGCATCGTTTTTACAAATTTTGTTATATTTTTTATCACCGGAAGAAAGGCTGCCTATATGATATAAAATTTGGTTTGTAATTTTGTAGTTCTGCTTGCCGGATTTTTGTAAATTATTGAATAACCAAACATCACCATAAACAATTTTCATCTCATCAGGAATTTGTATATATATTTGTTTGTAGAAAAATAATGCTATTCCGTAATAATTATCCATATAGTTAGTTCTTATAACTACCGGATTTGTGTTTTGAGGATTGCCGCTAAAGTCATCTATCGCCAGAATGGAATCAGAACTGATTCCGATAATTCCCATATCAGGTTTCATTTGCTGAATTATATTACTGCAAAAACTTTTAGGTATTGAGATATCATCATTAAATAATGCAACTATTTTGCTTTTTGCCATCTTAACGCCCATATTCCAACTGGGGTTTACATACATATTCGTATTTGGAGTAATTATATTTAATTTAGGATTGTGTAATTCAATTCCTTCCAGAGAATTATCGATAACTATAATTTCTTCAACGGTATTATCTTCGGACAATATATCTATAAGGTTGTATAGAACTGCCTTATTTTTTTGTAATGTCGGTATAACAACCGTAACAGTATCATTATTCATAAGAACTCCTATATCATATGTCTATCGATATAGTAAATATTATATCATAAATAAGATTTTTAGTACATGAGATTATGTTTAATTGTTTAAATTATGATTTTATAATTGTAAAAAGAGGTTGTTATATTTTTATGAACGGAAATGAACTCAAAAAGTTGTTTGGAGAGAAGGTAAAGTTCTATCGCCTTAAGCAAAAATTATCACAGGAAGAGCTTTCGGTTGAGATTGACAGGACGCAAAGGCAAATATCCTTAATAGAATTAGGAAAAAGCTTTCCGACACCGGAAACGATGACTTTACTCGCAGCTGCACTTAAATGTGATATAAATAACTTTTTTGAATTCGGAAATCACAAAACAACAGAAGAAATGAAGATAGAATTACATCAAATTATAAACACTCTATCAAATGAAAAAATAAAATCTTTATATATAGCAAGTAAAAGTATTGAATAATTTTTTAGTATTTTTCCTTTACTGCCAATGTACTTTAAAATTTTTTATTTCCTCCAGTGTTTGAGCATAATTCCCTTTAAAACAAACGCACCTGTCATCAATATATAAGTATGACGGAATTTTTATATTGGTTATGTCATTAAAATAACCGTCGATATTGTTTTCAAATAACCATTTTGCTGTTAATTTTAAATTTCTTGACGTAAATAAATACAATTCACCGATTTCACTTAATGAACGGATAAAATCTATAGCACCATGTTTTATTTTTGGAATATAATTTTCATCATACGAAGTTTCGCCATATTCATTAAGAACCCCGTCTAAATCTAAAAGAATTTTCTTTTTGCCTGATATCATAACTACCTCACAATAGTGCTTATATAGCAGTAGTGCTATATAAGCATAGAATATAAAATGTACCTATGTCAAGTTTAAATGATGAAACTTATCGCACAATAGGTAAAAATGTTAGAAAATATAGACAAAAAGCAAATATTTCGCAAGAAAAACTGTCCGAAATATTAGATGTAAACAGCAAATTTATCGGTCATGTAGAGCGATGCGAAAGATTTATAAGCTTAAAGAAATTGATTGAGATTGCAGAATATTTTAATGTACCTGTCAAGAATTTTTTTGATAAATAGCTGTCATGTTGATTTATGTATAATACAGTACTCAAGCGAATTTAACGAATAAGCGTGGCAGAGATTCCCTCGCCCCTTGTGGGAGAGGGTTAGGGTGAGGGGTAAATAAATGGCTAAAGCCACTGCATAGTAAAGATTTAAGGACACTTACAGCAATAGTCCTGTATAATTTTTGTCATTATGTCAGACAATTAATTTATTGCTTTATGCATAAAATAAAACATGGATGCGATAAAACTATCGTACCCATGTTTATTTTATGAGTGTTTATTTTTTATATTATTCACCAACAGAGATATAGCAATTTGTTCTCTTATTTACATATGTTGTATGTAAGAGTTCATGAGCTTTATGAGAGTTTGGTTTTTCTAAATGCTTTGCATATAATTCTTTTATTTCAGGATTTTCGTGAGATTTTCTCCATTCGCCTGTTGCATCGTCAGTATACAAGCCTTGAGCACGAAGTTCCTTAATATTAGAATCATTGCAGCTTTGAGGTTGACCGCCGCCGTTAATACATCCGCCGGGGCATGCCATAACTTCAAGAAGCTGATAATCTGCTTTTCCTTCTTTGATTTCTCTCATGCATTTCTCTGCTTCGCGAAGAGTATTAACAATTTTAACTTTAATCTTTGTTCCTTTTAAATCAAGTTCAACTGTTTTAACTCTCTTGGTTCCGCGCATATCATCAATAACAACATTTTGAAGAGTTTCACCGGTTGCAACTTCATATGCTGTTCTTGCGGCAGCTTCTGCTACACCGCCAGATACACCAAAGATTGTACCTGCACCTGTGTATTTGCCGAACGGTGAGTCAGGTTCTTCACCTTCAATAGATGCAAAATCAATTCCTGCACCTTTAATCATTCTGCCAAGTTCTTGAGTTGTTAAAACATAATCAATTTCTTGACGTCCGTCTTCCATCTTGAATTGTTCTCTCTTTGCTTCATATTTTTTAGCGGTACAAGGCATGATTGATACGCTTACAAGATTTTCCGGCGTAATATCTTCGTAATATTGAGGAACATACTCTCTGATTATTCTTCCCATCATACCTTGAGGTGATTTACAACTTGAAAGATGGTCAAGCATATCGGGGTGTTGTGTTTCTAAGAAACGAACCCATCCCGGACAACAAGATGTAAATAACGGTAATTTGCCTCCGTTTTGTAATCTGTCTAAAAATTCATGAGCTTCTTCCATAATTGTTAAATCAGCAGAGAAGTTGGTATCAAATACTAAATCAAAACCAATTCTTCTGAGTGCTGCGTTAATTTTCTTAGTTGAATTAACGCCTGCATCAAGTCCGAACATTTCACCGATAGCTACACGTACTGATGGCGCAAATTGGACTACTACTTTCTTTTCAGGATTTGTAATAGCTTTCCATACATCATCAAGTTGTGTAGAATTGATTGTTAAGGCACCTGTAGGACAAACAGCTGCACACTGACCGCAATTAATACATTCACTTTGTCCGAGCGGTCTGCCTGCCATAGGTTCAACAACGGTTTTACTTCCTCTGTTTGCAAAACCTAACACTTGTAAACCTTGATGCTCGTTACAAGCTCTTACACAAGCTCCGCAAAGAATACATTTGTTGTTATCACGAACCAATGCACAAGAACTGTCATCAACTTTTGTCATAACATCACGCTGTGCATATTGTTTAACGTGTTTGATACCATACTCTTCAGAGTATTTTTGAAGTTCGCAAGAACCTGACTTATCACATGTAGTACATTCTCTGTCGTGATTTGCAAGTAAAAGTTCAAGAACCATTTTTCTGATGTTTCTAACTTTTTCTGTATTTAAGTGAACTTTTATTCCTGCTTCAGGAGGCATTGTACAAGATGAGTTAATCATCTTTCTGCCGTTAGGATATTCAACTTCTACAACGCACATTCTGCATGCGCCAAATGAAGTTAAGTCAGGTCTGTAACATAATGTAGGAACATTCATGCCGGCTTTCCTGATTACTTCAAGCAAATTCGGTTCATTGGTAAATTCAACCTCTTTGCCTTCTATTGTTAATGTTTTTTTATCTTCAGTCATTTTATTTTTCCTTTTTTTTAGTGATTGAGTGATTAAGCGATTAGGTGACTAAGTGAGTTTTAACATAATTCATTGTAATACGTTTTTCTTGAGTTTTATGAGCGAAGCGAATTTAAATCACTTATTCACTTAATCACCCAGTCACTTAGTCACTTTTTGCTATTCTTTAGAAATTGCCTTAAACGGACAAGCGTTCAAACAAGCCTCGCACTTGATACATTTTGATTGATCAATCTTGTGAGGGTTTTTAACTGTTCCTTCTATTGCACCAACAGGACAAGTTCTTGCACATTTTGTACAACCCTTACATTTTTCGGGATCAATAGAAATTTTCTTCATAGCGGTACAAACACCTGCCGGACATTTATGGTCGCGAATGTGTGCAATGTACTCATCTTTGAAGTATTTTAGAGTTGAAAGAACAGGGTTTGGAGCAGTTTTGCCTAATCCGCAAAGAGAACCGTCTTTTACGGTAAGAGCCAATTGTTCCAGTCTGTCTAAATCTTCCATTTCGCCTTTACCTGCAACGATTTTTTCTAAAATCTTAAGCATGTTTTTGGTACCTTCTCTACATGGAACGCATTTACCGCAAGATTCATTCTTTGTAAAGTTCATGAAAAATCTAGCAACTTCAACCATACAAGTATCTTCAGCCATAACAACAAGACCGCCTGAACCAACCATTGCACCTGCTTTGATTAAAGAATCATAGTCCATAGAAATATCCAAGTGTTCTTCTGTTAAACAACCGCCTGACGGGCCTCCGATTTGAACGGCTTTAAATTTCTTACCGCCTCTTATACCGCCGCCTATGTCAAATATAATTTGTCTTAAAGTAGTGCCCATAGGAACTTCTATAAGACCTGTATTATTTACTTCGCCTGTAAGAGCAAATGTTTTTGTTCCTTTAGAAGTTTCACATCCCATTGATGAGAACCATTCTGCACCGTTAAGTATAATCAAAGGAACGTTTGCAAGCGTTTCTACGTTATTAATTAATGTAGGTCTTCCAAATAAACCTTTATTCGCAGGGAACGGCGGTTTCGGACGAGGCATACCTCTTTCGCCTTCAATAGATGCAATAAGAGCTGTTTCTTCACCGCAAACAAATGCTCCTGCACCTTCTTTAATGTGAATTGTAAATGAGAAATCACTTCCCATGATATTTTTGCCCAGAAAATTCTTTTCTTCCGCATCAGCAATTGCTTTTCTTAAACGCTTGATTGCAAGCGGATATTCTGCACGAACGTAAATATATGCTTCATCTGCTCCGATTGCAAAACCTGCAATTGCCATACCTTCAAGAAGCTTATGCGGGTCACCTTCCATAACGGAACGATCCATAAATGCACCTGGGTCACCTTCATCACCATTACATACTACGTAGGATTTACCTCCTCTGTTTGCAGCAGTGAATTTCCATTTCATACCGGTTGGGAAGCCTCCGCCTCCTCTTCCTCTTAAACCGGATTTTGTAATTGTATCAATAACGCCATCAGGGTTATTTTCTTCTATAACTTTAGCTAACGCCTCATACCCTCTTACTGCAATAGCCTCTTCTATTGATTCAGCGTTAATTTTACCGCAGTTTTTGAGTGCTGTACGAGTTTGTTTTGCATAGAAATTAATATCGTCATTTCTGTGAACAGCTTCACCTGTTTTAGGGTCTTTGTATAAAAGTCTTTCTACAGGTTGACCGTTTTTTATATGACTTTCAAAAATTTCTTCAACGTCAGTTTCTTTAACTTTTATATAAGTTACGTGTTTGTCAGGTATAATAACCAGAACACCCTGCTCACAAAAACCATGACATCCTGTCGGAACAATTGTCATTTTATCGTAATCAGTAAGAGTAGAAACATTTGCGCCTAATTCTCTGAATTTTTCTATAACTTTAAGAGAACCGTTAGCAACACATCCTGTTCCTGCACAAACAAGAACTCTCAAACCTTGCTCTTTAATATGCTCTTGAGCTTTATTTTGTTCTTCTTTAATGTTTATATTTAATGTCATTATGCAGCTCCCCCTTCTTCTTTCATAAGTGTGTCAAGAATTACGCTTATTGCATCAGAGGTCATCTGAGGATATACCTTATCATTTATCATGCAAACAGGAGCAAGACCGCAAGCTCCCAAACAGCTAACAATTTCTAATGAGAACAAACCGTTATCACAGGTTGTTTGTCCTTCTTTTAGTTTTAATTTGTTTCTGATTGCGTTTAATACAGGCATAGAACCACGAACGTGACAGGCTGTTCCGTCACAAACCCTGATTTCATATTTACCCTTTGGTTCTAATGAAAACTGTGCATAAAAAGTTGCAACCCCGTATACCGTAGCCGGTGAAAGTCCGTCAATATGCTCTCCGATGTATGTCATTGCATCTTCGGGGAGATATCTGAAAACTTCTTGAACCTTTTGCAACATAGCAATTAAGTACGATTTTTTGTACTCAAAAGATTTCATAATCTCATCAACGACTTTGAAATCAATTCTCTCTTTTGTTTCAGTCATTTATTTTCTCCTACATTCCAGAATATATAAAAACACAATAATAATATACCATAGAGAAAGTTTTGAAACAAGTGAATTTTGTCACGATTGAGTTTTAAAATAGTATAATTTTCACGATTGTTGTTATGTATGACGTTAGTGTTGTATATGTAGTTTTAAAAAGAAACATATACATATTATATGTTCAATTTTACTAAGACATCATCGACATTTTCAAAGATTTTATAGCTTCTTTGTAAAACATCCTTTAAAACATCATATTCAGAAAAATTTTCATTATAAATACAAGAATTAGCAACTATTTCTATTGCAGAAGAAATATAGTCAATGTTGTCTTTTATTAATGTTAAATTTTTAAAAATCATTTCTTTATCCATAATTTTAATATTCCTTTTTATGTAATAAAAAACAAAATTGTTAAGAAAAAATAATTTTATAATATTATCAATAATATATAATTATCATTAATAATAATTATATTAGCAAATGTTATCAAATTTGTCAATAAAATATTAAATATATATAATTACATTATGAGATTAAATGCAAAAGAACTGGTACAGCTGCTTCTTACACGAGAATGTATGACACAAAAACAATTAGCCGATATGCTAAAAAATAGAATCGGAAAAACCCTTGCTCCATCCGGTCTTTCCCGAAAGTTATCTCAGGGAACCATTACTTATAATGAAGTTTTGTTGATTGCAGATATATTAGGGTATGATTTAACCCCGATAAAAAGAGAAGGTTAGCTCTCTAATCTAATTTCTCTCAAGGAGGCAGTTCGTAGTAGGGTGCGGTGTAACGCACCAAAAATTTCACCAATATTACAAAATAGCGTAGTACATATAATAAAAACGGAATTTTCCTTTCTTACAAATCTGTTAAATTTACAAAACGTCGGCGAGCAATTATTGCTCGCCGACGTTATTGTTTTATTCAATTTTAAATTTCCCATATGTCTCCTAACCCCAACCCTCTCCCGAAGGGCGAGGGAGAGCGCCTACGCTCAACGTTTTATCAAAGCCGTTCAAGAGGCGGACATATAACTTTGAATTAATCATTCAATGCTGTTCAAGAAGCCGACCGAATGAGAAAAGTTTTTCGCTTCCTTTTTTCAAAAAGGAAGAATTATTTTTCTTTCCTATTGTATTTTAGCCTTATCTTCCTCTGTTACGCCTTTGATTGTAAGGTTAATTCTGCCTTTATCGTCGATTTTGATAACCTTAACTATTACTTCATCGCCGATATTAACGTGAGGTTCAATTGTTTCAATTCTTTCTTGGCAGATTTGAGATATGTGAACCATACCGTCTTTTCCGCCTCCGAGTTCAACAAATGCACCAATCGGAATAATTCTTACAACTTTACCTTTAATAACCATTCCCACTTCAGGCTTGAATGTAAGGTCGTTAATCATTTTCTTAGCGATTGCTGCACCTTCTTGATCGTTAGAAGTAATTGTAACAATACCGTTATCTTGAATATCGATTTCAGCGCCTGATGCTTCGATGATTGAACGAATTTGTTTTCCGCCAGGTCCGATAACAGTTCCAATATCTTCAACAGGAATGTTCATTGTTGTTATAGCCGGTGCAAACGGAGAGAGTTCCTTAGCCGGTTCTGTGATAACTTTTCTCATTTCACCTAAGATATGGAGTCTGCCTTCTTTAGCTTGTGCAAGAGCTCTTCTTAAAGTATCATTTGCAATGCCTTTTGCTTTCATATCCATTTGAAGAGCAGTGATTCCGTCATCATTACCTGTAACCTTAAAGTCCATATCGCCCAAGAAGTCTTCAATACCTTGAATATCAGTTAATACAACAGGTTCTCTGCCGGGTTCGGTAATCATACCCATAGCAACACCGCCAATCATACATTTAACAGGAACGCCTGCATTCATCAACGCCATTGAAGAACCGCAAGTTGAACCCATTGAAGTAGAACCGTTGGATTCAAGTACGTCTGATGTTACACGAATTGTGTAGCCGAATTCTTCCTGAGACGGAAGTGCAGGAACGTTAGCACGTTCAGCTAAGTTACCATGACCGACTTCTCTTCTTCCCGGACCTCTTAGAGGTTTAACTTCACCAACCGAGAATCCCGGGAATATGTATTTATGCATATATGTTTTTTCTGTTTCAGGGTCAACGCCGTCAAGTTCTTGTTTCATACCCGGACCTGCAAGAGTTGCGACTGATAGAATTTGAGTTTGACCTCTTGTAAATACGGCAGAACCGTGTGCGCGAGGAATAACGCCAACTTCACACCAGATAGGACGAACTTCGGTTGGTTTTCTTCCGTCTGCTCTTACGCCTTCATCAAGAATCATTGCACGCATGATGTGTTTTTCAGCATTTTTAAATTCTTCTGCTACAAAATCAATGCCTGTTTCTTCAATGATTTGTTTGATGTAGTGGTCATCAGGAAGAGCTTCAACTCTTTCTTTAACAAGTTTTTTAGCTTCTTCTAATTTATCTTGTCTGTATTTTCTGTCGAAGTTGTGATATGCATCAAAAATCATATCGTGAGCAACTTCTTCAATAATATTTTTAAGTTCTGTTGTGTCATAAGGATTAACAAATTCTTCCTTAACAACACCGCAAGCACGAGCAAATTCTTCTTGAGCCTCGCATTGTTTTCTGATTTCAACTTGTGCAAACTCAACAGCGTTCATAATATCATCTTCTGTTACGAATTTACATCCTGCTTCGACCATGATAACGGAATCGTGTGTACCTGCTACAACGATATCTAAGTCTGATGCATCAGCTTGCTTATGAGTTGGGTTAGCAATCATATTGCCGTTTTCGTCTTTAGAAACTCTAACTGCACCGATTGGGCCTTCAAAAGGAGCACCGGAAAGCATTAATGCGCAAGATGCACCTAACATTGCCAATGTATCAGGTTGGTTTTCTTGGTCATAGCTGAATAATTGAGCTACAATTTGTATATCATTTCTGTATCCTTTCGGAAACAGTGGTCTGATAGGTCTGTCTATCAAACGGGAGATAAGAATAGCCTTGTCGCTTGCCTTACCTTCAGAACGGTTATAACCACCGGGGATACGTCCGATAGCAGACATTCTTTCTTCATAATCAATGAGCAAAGGGAAGAAGTCTATACCGACTCTCGGTTCTTTGCTTACGCAGCAGTGAACAAATAACATTGTATCACCGCATCTGACTGTTACGCTGCCATTAGTTGACTGTGCATACTTACCTGTTTCAACGGTTACAGTCTTACCGCCAATTTCTAACTGAAAACTTTTTGTTTCCGGTACTGTCATTTTTCCTTCTTTCTACGGCTACTCGAAAGCCGTATGCTTCCATTAAAGTTGTACTAAATCTCATTAATAATATAACATGAACATGGTATTTTTTAAAAGAAATGAAAAATATTTACACTTTTGAGTAATTGCATTTATGTAACTAATTGCTCGACATGTACAAATGCGCGGCTTGTTTTTCTTTGTTATAATTATTAAATGAAAATTGAAACAGCGGTTTTTTTTGATAATTTTAATAAAAATATAAAAAAAGGTAAGAGCTTTACTATAACAGGATTAACAACTTTTAGCAGGCTTTTATTTCTAAAATATATCAAAGAACTTTCAAATAAAAAAATTCTTTTTATAACTTCTACCGAGCAATCTGCACTCAGATATACAGCTGATTTAGAAAGATTGTTTAATCTGGGATGTACAACATTTCCATATCAAAATATTTCTCCGTACGAATTGTTACAGCCTAATCTTTATGATTACCAAAAACAAATCGAAATACTTATAAATCGTCCGGATATTGTCATTACCCCCGTAAAATCTTTGCTTGAAAAATTCCCTCAAGATTATTTTTTCGATAATAATTCTTTTAGCTTAAAAGTAGGAGAAAGTATTGAACAAAAAGAGCTTTTATCAAGGCTTTTAAAGCTCGGATATAAACGTTCCACCATGGTTTCCGATATAGGAGAATTTTCCATAAGGGGAGATATTGCGGATATTTATACATTAGATGAAAATCCTGTGCGCATTGAGTTCTGGGGAGATGAAATAGTTGATATCAGATATTTTGATAATGAAACTCAAAAATCGGTCAGCAAAGGAACAAAAGCAAATATTAAACCGATTTATAAATTTGTTATTCCGGAGAAATTACCCAAAGAAATTTCTTCCTGCATGAAGGAGCAAATTGGTACAGAGGGGTATTTTGAGGGGATAAATGTGTATCAATCATATTTTAATAACGAATTTGTAAGTATTTTAGATTATTTTAATGATTATATTGTAGTTTTTGATGAAGAAGCGGAAGTTATGTCAAAATACGGTTTAATATCAGAAACGCTCGATAATCAATATAATGAAGGACTAAAGACAGAACAAATTGAACCTTTATTAACACCTAATCATTTCTCACAAGATGACTTTATAAAACAAATTTCCGGTTTTCAAAAGATTTACATGAATAACTTTTTATCTGATTTTAATAATGAAGTTATTGATATAGATTCAAGAAATATACAAATTTTTGATGCTGATATGGATGCTTTAGCGCAATTCATAAAAGAGCACAAAGGATATGATATAACAATAGCAACAGATTTTCAGGAAAGAGTAAAAGAGGTTTTATCAAATTTCGGAATTTTTGATATAAATTTTATTAAGAATATAACCTCTCAAGGAACAATCATACCGGAAGCAAAAATTTTGCTTTTAACAGACAGGGAACTTTTTAATAAACGCCAAAAAGAAATTCCTTCAAGCCGAAAAAGACACTACAAAGAAAAGGCTGAATACATTGAAAATATTAATGATATCAAAGAAGGGGAGTATGTAGTTCACTCTGTTCATGGGGTTGGTATATATAAGGGACTTACAAAACAAGAGCTCGACGGACAATTAAAAGATTATCTTACAATAGAATACGCTAATAAAGACAAATTACATATACCTGCTGAACAAATAAATATGTTATGCAGATATAGAGGTGCAGGACAAGTAAAACCGACGCTATCCAGAATGGGCGGAAGCGATTGGGAAGGCGTAAAACAAAAAGTAAAAAAAGCAGTAGAAACAATCGCTTATGATTTATTAAGGCTTTATGCCAGAAGAAAAATGAAAGAGGGAATTGCGTTTGCACCGGATAGTCCGCTTCAATTGGAGATGGAAGATACGTTTGAGTACATTGAAACTCCTGACCAGCTAAAAGCTATTAATCAAATAAAAGAAGATATGGAAAAAGCAAGTCCTATGGACAGGCTTGTATGTGGTGATGTCGGCTTCGGAAAAACGGAAGTTGCAATGAGAGCTATGTTTAAAGCTGTAACTTCTCTGAAACAAGTTGCAGTGATTGTTCCGACAACGGTTTTAGCTTTACAGCATTATCAAACTATAAATGACAGATTTAAGCCGTTTGGTGTTGATGTTGAATTGCTATGCCGCTTTCGTTCACCCAAACAGAGAAAAGAAACATTGAAAAACCTTGCAACAGGTAAATGTGATGTTGTTATTGCGACCCATGCGCTTTTACAAGACAAGGTTATTTTTAAAGATTTAGGATTGCTGGTTATAGACGAAGAGCACAGATTCGGCGTAAGACACAAAGAAAAATTAAAGGAGTTCAGAGAAAATATAGACATTATCTCAATGTCGGCAACTCCAATCCCGAGAACGCTTTATATGTCACTTTCAGGAATTAAGGATATTTCTGTGATTAATACCCCTCCTCAAAACAGATTGCCGATTAAAACCTATGTTGGAGAATATAACGAACAAACGGTTAAAAATGCTATTACAAATGAATTGGATAGAGATGGTCAAGTATTTTATTTGTATAACAGAGTTGAAACTATTGAAGAATTTAAATTGGAATTACAAAAACTGGTTCCGCATGCAAGAATCGGAATCGGGCATGGGCAATTGAGCGAAAAGCAGTTAGAAGATGTTATTGTAGGATTTGATAATCACGAATATGATATTTTGCTATGTACTACTATTATTGAGAATGGTCTTGATATTCCGAATGCAAATACAATAATTATACATGAAGCGGATAAGTTAGGTTTGGCTCAGATGTACCAGTTAAGAGGGCGTGTAGGAAGAAGCGAAAAACAAGCTTATTGTTACTGTTTATATAAAAAGAATAAGGAGCTTTCTCAAGAAGCTTCAGAAAGACTGAAAGCAATAAAAGAATTTACAACACTTGGAAGCGGCTACAGAATAGCAATGCGAGATGTTGAAATCAGAGGAGTCGGGAATATACTTGGTACAAAGCAGCATGGGCATATGATTAATGTCGGCTTTGATACTTATTGTGAACTTCTTGAAGAAACGGTTAATGAGCTTAAAGGCGAGGTTATAAAAGCAGCTAAACCAACGATTGTTGATATTAATATAACGGCATACATTCCGGATGAGTGGGTCGGATCAAAAGAACAAAAAATGATTGAGTACAAACGCTTATCTGATGTAAAAAACGAAACAGAACTAAACTATATTGTGTCAGAATGGAAAGACCGTTTTTCAAGGATTCCTGATGAAGTAGAAAATTTAATTAAATTGATTAAAATACGACTTACCGCTACTGATTGCGGAATATCAATCATTAGAGAGACAGGTTCTGATATAAGAATTTATACTCCGTTTACTCCATATGAATGGAATATTATCAAACAGGGTTTGGATAAAGAAATCTCTAAAAAAATTAAATTTACGGTTGCTCCAAAGTCATGTGCCGACGGAAAATCTATTATGCTCATAAATACAAGCTGCTTAAGTTTTGAAGAAATTTATAACACACTAACGGGACTCTTTTATTACATAAAAGAAACCGCTAACAATTATAAGCAATAACCTCCTGTATACAACTTTTTGTTAATTTAAGAACTTACGCTGTTAGCACCGGATACGATTTCAACAAGTTCTTGAGTAATTGCACCCTGACGAGCCTTATTGTAATCTACTGTAAGCGTATTAATCATTTCTTCTGCGTTATTTGATGCGGCGGACATTGCTGTCATTCTGGAAGCAAGTTCACTGGCGTTAGCTTCTAACAACGCTTGATAAATAGAGTTTGTAATATACATAGGTACTAATTGCTGCAATATCGCATGCGGTGAGGGTTCAAATAACATAAGCGGGTCAATATCTTTAGAATTAGCTTTTTCTACCTTTACGGGTAATATTTCCCACGCTACAACATTATATGACATCATGTTATTAAAGTGAGTTGTAAAAACATCTATACTATCTAACTCACCTTTAACAAAATCATCTGCTAAATCTTCCGCAATTAAAGTAGCTCCTGTTGCAGTCGGATTGTTTGCAATTGCCAGATATCCTTTTTTTAGAACAAAATCACCGTTTTGTTTATGCTTGAAAGCTGATATTGCTTTTTGTCCTACAGGATAAACATATGTTTTAATTCCGTTTTCTTTGTTTTCTTTTATCCTTCTTAAAGCAGCTTTAATAACGTTAGCGTTATAAGCTCCTGCCAAACCCTTATTAGAAGTCATAACAAGCAAGCCCTCAGCTTTGACCTCTCTGGGCTTTATAAGTTCGGCATAATTATCCAATGCTCTTTCTACTTTTAAACCATGTGAAGAATACTGGTTTACGGTTGCAAGCATTTTTCTGAATAAATGTAAAAGTTCATCAGAAAAGGGTCTTGCTGCTTTAACGGTATATTCTGCTTTTTTAACTTTTGCAGCAGCAACCATTTTCATCGCTTTAGTAATCTTTTTTGTGTTCTGAACACTGTTTATTCTGCTTTTTATGTCTTTTAAGTTTGGCATATTGGGAAGTGAATAAGTGAATAAGTGGATAAGTGAATAAGTGATTTTTAATTAACTTATTGTCTTATTTGCTTACTTCTTATTTACTTTTCCTCCTTTCTGCTTTTAATTTTACAATTTATCCATGTAGGTCGGGTTTTCAACCCGACAATAACTATTATTTTATTTAGGCAGTCTACCCTGCTTATTACTTTATTTTGGTGCGGTACACCGCACCCTACTTTCTTTTTGTTATCGTTCCCTCGCCCCTTGTGGGAGAGGGTTAGGGTGAGGGGTTATCCTCCCAACCTATTTTTATTTATTCAGTTTTCAATTTTGTTGGGTTCCACCCAACCTACATTCTTT
>CAMORE010000041.1 GCA_946623365.1 uncultured Acinetobacter sp. | reverse complement strand
GCAAGTTTTATGTCAATTTCAAATATATTTACCCCTGGTTTATGTTAGAAAGAATAAGAAAATGCTTTAATGTAGAAAATTATCATATCTTAGATAACAATGTAGAAATAGACGAAACCTATATTGGCGGAAAGAACAAAAACAGACACAAGAATAAAAAAGTGGAAAATTCACAAGGAAGAAGTACAAAAGATAAAGTTCCTGTTTTATGTATGATTGAACGTAACGGAAAGTTAAATGCAAAAGTAATAGAAAATGTTAAAGCAAGAACTTTAGAACAAGAGATAATAAAATGCGTGAGAGATTCAGCAAATGTATATACAGATGAATTTTTAGGGTATAAAAGAATTTGTGAATTTTATCTTCATGCGATTGTAAGACATAAATTAAATCAATACGTTGACGGACTTGCTTTTACAAATAATATAGAAGGTTTTTGGTCTTTGGTTAAAAGAGGATTGCTTGGAATATATCACTTTACCTCTAAAAAGCATTTGCAAAAATACTTAGATGAGTTTGTATTCCGTTTTAACACTAAAGATTATGACGAAGTTGGAAGATTTAACAGGCTTTTAACTAATATGACAGTCAGAACTCGTTATCAGGATTTAATCGCAGCCTAAAAGTAAGTAGGAATTGTCATTGCGAGACCGATTAGGTCGAAGCAATCCAGCCTTTTATAAACTTTAATCTTTTGATATTATTTACCTATGAATAACAAACAATATTATGTTTATATTCTGTTCAATAAAAAGAATGGTACTTTGTATGTAGGTGTAACAAATGACCTTGTTAAACGAGTATGGCAACACAAAAACAAGGTTGTAGAAGGTTTTACAAAGCAATATAGTATAGATAAATTAGGTTATTATGAAGTTTGCAACGATATTAACTCTGCAATAGCAAGAGAAAAGCAGTTAAAAGGTGGCAAAAGAAAAGCAAAACTTGAACTAATTGAATTAAATAATCCAAATTGGAATGATTTGTACTATGATATTGTAGATTAAATAATAACTGTTAATAATTAGCTGGATTGCTTCAGGCTAATCGCCTTCGCAATGACAAGACTTGTTTATTTTACTGTAATATTGTAAATAGTTACCAAAAACTATTTATTTTTTCTAGTGGGATTAATTTTTCCAATCCGGTAAGTCGAAAATATACTTTTCGGCTTTTTTATTTTTGCGGAACATTAATTACTTTGCATAGTTTTGCAAAGTCAGCCATTTTTTTGCATAATAAAAAATCTTTACATAGACTGCAGATTCTAATCAGCAGGTTTATAATCCCAATTCCATAATAATTTCTGAAATTTCAGGTGATATATCCGAATCTTGAGTAATATTATCTTTTACAAGTTTTGCAAAATCCGCTTTTTTAAATTCATGCAGTCCTTTTGTTTTAAATATGTTTTCAAGGTTTTCTACTTCTGATAATTCATCATTGATATCTTCCTCTGTTACAGATGCAAAATTGTTTAAATCATTGTTTATTGTTTTAATAATAAGTGATTTAGGAAGCATATCTTCAAACTCTCCGCTGGAAACCAGATGGATCTTGTCTATAGATCTTAATTTAGGTTTTATTTGCAGGATATTTTCTTTCCCGTCACTATCAAGTAAAACAAAAATCGGAATTTTGAGCTGTTCCGCAAGTTTATAATAAAGTTTTACAACTTGGTTTTTACCGCCGGCGGGTATAATTTGAATACCTTCTTTGTAGAAATCGAAACCTAAGTATTTTGAAAATGCAGGAAGTAATATTTCTTCCGTAATACCTTCTACCAGTAAAACTTTTTGAATCGGGAATTTTAATCCTCTTTCATGTCTTAATTTAACAAGGTTATTTGAGTTCAGAATAGACTTTAACCATCGTAAATTTATCGGACAGGATTCATCAATATATTCGATAAATAGGTTATATTTTATTTTATTATTCAAATAACACTGCGTTTCGTCATCATTATTAAATACGGAATTTTCATAATTTTTAAGGATATCATTAATAATATAATTTGTGCCGGAAGTTTCCGATATTGCTTTCAAGGAATCATTAATAACAGTTTCTGCTATTTGCGTGAGTTCGGATGCCGTCATTTGCTGAAGCTCGGTCTTTTTATAGATAGGGTTAATTACATTCGACAAAATAATATCGGAAAATACTCTGTAATATTTTTCTTTTGTGTATTTAAATCTTGTAAGTCTGTCAAAAGAAATTAGCAGTTGTTCTTTTGTTAAATGTTTGTATTTCAAAAAATCACCTAATTGCTTATTTTAACATGTTCAGTTTATAACATTATTTAAATAGAGTAAAGAATATATTTTAATAAGATTATTTTATAATGTTTTAAATTGTAAAAATTTTTATTTAATTTTGTAATAGCTAAGGCATGTTCATGATAATATTGCATTGAGGGTATCTGATGAAGATTATAGAAGTAAGAGACGGTTTTATAAAATTTGAAGCAGATAGCAGTGTTTTTCTGTCTTCGTTTATAAAAATTGAAGGTATGGAAAAAAGTTATGTTGCGCAGGTAAATCAGCTTAAACATATTGGAACTATTTCGATTGCAACCGCAAAAATTTTATTTTTATTTAACGGTACCGAGTTATTTAATTATGATAAAACAGAACCTTCAAAAGATTCTGATATCGCACCATTTCCGCTGGACGTATTGATGTCATCATTGAATCTTAAAAATCCGATAGTTATTGGTAAATCTATAGACTCTAAAAAAAATATTGCAATTGATTCTTCTGCATTTGATAAAAAAATGCTTATTAGTATTGATAATGCGGATATTAATAATACAGTAATACAGAATTTATCAAAACAGTTTGCACATATGGGTAAAAGAACCGTTATCGTTGATTCGCTAGGAATAATGAAAACTCCGAAGTATATAGCAGGTAACGATTTTAAACTGCCTTTGAACACTTCAACGCTTGATTTTATATATGAATCTTGTTTGAATGATGCAACAGATGACAGCAAGGCTACAATCGTAGAAATATTTAAAGAACTTGCCGAATACTCTAAAACAGTTCCATTTCTGCCATTTCAAGCCTTAAAATCTATCGTAGATGAAATGGTTGATAAGCAGCATATATTTAAGCTTTTAGTTTTAAAAAATAAATTGGCAAAATTTGAAAAGCTAGGATATTTTGCCATATCTCAAAAAGAAATACCTGTTTTTGATAAAATGTTTTCAGCAAATACTGCCGTTGTTGATATATCAATTTTGGAACCTGTTTTTCAAAATAAGTATCTTTCATTTATATATGAAAATGTTGCATCATATAATGATATACAGGTTCTCTTTATAGTATCTAATACAACGTCAAAAAAGAATCTTAAAAAAATTCTTTCCTCAGATATTTCAACGACTTTTGTAACTCATTCTAAATTCCAGTATTTGAATGATATTAAGAATTTATTTGATAATTTTATAATTACTCCATCGATTTCTAATAATGAATTATTTAAAGTTTATTCATCGTTCTTGACTTCAATGGACAGAAGTATGTATTTAATGGCAGGAGAGGCGTTAAATTATATTCCTTTGGTTTCTGAAGTACAAGATATTAACGATTATGCAGAGCAAAAAACAGAAGTAACGGAAGCTAAAGCTAATAATGAACTTCTTGAAGATTTATTATCCGATAAAGAACAGGTGCAGGATGCCGATGTATTGCCAGATATTCAGGATGATTCTTTAGAAGAGAATGAAGATGATGTAACAGAAAATGATGCAGAGACTATTGAGCTTAATAGTGATGATGGTATACAGCCTCATGAAGAAATTGAAAACAATGAAGATAGTGAAGATAATGTTATCACTTCCGAGCAGGGTTTGGTACCGCCATTCGGCGAGAATGTGCTGTCTGAAGAGGAAATTATAGCATCTATTGATGAGCATTCTCAAAATGCAATAAATGAGGTTGCTTCTAATATTGAATCTGCTTCCGATATAAATGTATTTTCAGAAGATAATGATGAAGATGAAAATAACCAAAATAAAATTTTAGAAGATGATTCTAACAATATGAATCAGGATAATTCAGTACAAGATATTATTGATGCAGAATATACCGAAACAATTTCAGAGGATGCGGATTCAGTTTCAGAGCAAGAAGTAGAAGAACAAAATATATCAGGGACGGAGGATGAGTTTGACAATCCTGAACTAAGTATATTAACGGAAAATAATGACGAGATTCATTTAGAAACAGATGATGCCGACAGTTTCTCCAATGAGATTCCTGATGGTAGCATTAGTGTGGATGAAGATTCAAGCTTTGCTGAAGAAAGTTTATCTGATGTATCAGAAAATATAGAACAAACTGATGATATCAGTGAATCTAATAATGAAAATGAAGAACTCATTATAGAAGATGATAATTTAGAAGAGGTACTGCCTGTATCTGATGAAGTGAATGATATTTCACTTGAGGAGCAAGAAATTAATGCTGACGGAACGGGGCTGCCGGAAATATCTTTAGATGCGGATTTCTCTGAATCAAAAGTTATACCGTTAGATAATGATGATACTATAACGGATGATTTTGATGAAATTGTTGAACTGGATCAGGATTTATCTGACGATAGTGACATTATTGTTGATATGGAAGATGACAGCAATGTTGATATAGACGAAAATATTGATCAGCAAATAAAAGAAGATGTAGATAAAGTTTATACAACCATAAAAGAAGATAATGGAATAGAAGAAATATCAGATTCTGACTTAGATTTAATAGATGAGTTGAATAGTGATGAAGAATTGGAAGAATATAACGGAGAAGAATTACATGAAATCTCTGATTCTGATGTGGATAATGATATATTAGAAGATTTTATATCTGAAGAATCAGGATTAAGTAATCAAAATGACACTTCAGAAATTTTAGAGAAAAGAGATTCAACAACACCTATAGTTCCTGTGTATGATGCTGATATTCCGCAAGAGGATATGGTTGTCAGTGATCCTATTCAACAAGGCGACGCAGTAATGCATGCCAAGTACGGAAATGGTGTTGTAGAAAAGATGATTAAATACGGTAATAAGACTTTATTTGCTATCAATTTTGAGAATATAGGCAGAAGATTGCTTGATCCGACTTTAACAGAAATAAAAAAAGTGTAAATAGAGATAAAAGTTCTTAAGTTCTGTGCATCCATATTTATTATAATAATTACCTGATTAATTTTACGAAATACAAAATTCGTGATAAAATTCTTATATGACTATATTATCAGACAATGAGGGTTATGGGGTTCAAAGTAAGGATTATGTTAAAAAAAAGAATCCTATTATAAAACCTGAAAATATTGAATATGACAATACATATGAAAACAGTATTCGTCCGAAAGACTTTGACAGTTATATCGGACAAGGGGCGTTAAAAGAATCTTTAAAAGTTACATTGGAAGCTGCTAAGTTAAGAGAGAAGCCTCTTGATCATATGCTTTTTTATGGTCCTCCGGGGTTAGGAAAGACCACGATTGCCGGAGTTATAGCTTCTCAAATGGGAGTAGATATCAGAATTACATCGGCTCCCGCATTAGAAAGACCTCGTGATATAATAGGGATTCTTATGTCGCTTAAGGGCGGAGAGATATTATTTATTGATGAAATTCACAGGTTAAATAAAGTAGCGGAGGAAATACTATATCCTGCTATGGAAGATTTTACATTGGATATGACAACAGGGAAAAGCCAAACTGCAAAAACATTGAGAGTACCTTTGCCAAAATTTACTCTTATAGGTGCTACAACAAAAGCGGGAGAACTTTCAAGCCCTCTTCGCGACAGATTCGGAATTATACACAGACTGGAATTTTATACAACAGATGAGCTTTCGCAAGTTGTTCAAAGAACTGCAAACATACTGGATATTAAGATTACAGAATCCGGCGCTAAGGCTGTTGCGATGCGTTCAAGAGGAACACCTCGTATTGCAAACAGATTGGTGAAAAGGGTCGCAGACTTTGCTATTGTAAAATATGATGGTCAGATAGATGAAAAAGTTGCTAACGAATCACTTGATATATTAAAGATTGATGAATTTGGTTTAGATACAACCGATAGAGCACTTTTAAATTTGATAATAGAAAAATATGACGGCGGGCCTGTAGGTATTGAAACTATAGCAGCTGCTTTAAGTGAAGATGTCAGAACAATTGAAGATGTATGCGAACCGTATTTGCTTCAGGCAGGTTTGCTTCAAAGAACTCCGAGAGGAAGAAAAGTTTCTCCTGAAGGATACAGACATTTGGGTATTAAGATGCCGTCTGAACAAACAAAATTATTTTAGAATTAGGAGTTGTTTTAATATATGAAAAAATTCATTTTATTTGTACTGGCAATTTTTTTACTATTACCGGTATTTGCTGATGAATCGAATATTTTGCCTTCAGAGTTAGGTTTGGTTCAATCGGTAGAGTATATTGACGGAAATAATGCTGTGGCTCAAGCTGCACAAAAAGTTAATGTAAAAATATTAACAGGTGAGTTTAAGGGTGAAAATGTCGAACTGGAAAATATTTTGACGGGAAATCCTTATTATGACATTAAACTTCATAAGGGTGTAAAAGTAATTTTACACGCAGAGGATAACGGAGAGGGAGTGGAATATTCAATAGAAGATATAAAAAGAGCCGATACTATTGTTTGGCTCTCTCTGTTGTTTTGCGGACTATTAATTTATGTTGGTAGGAAAAAGGGTTTATACAGTCTTGTATCAATTATAATAACAGTCGTATTAATTACGCATTGCTTGTGTCCTCTGATTTTAATCGGAATAAATCCTGTCGCTGCATCAATTATAATTTGCGTGCTTTCAACTGCTGTTACAATGTATCTTGTTGGCGGATTTAATGCTAAAAGTACATCAGCAGCTGCCGGAGCTGTGTTAAGCCTCTTGTTTGCGGCAGCTCTTGCATGGCTTACTATGAAAACAGCTCACTTAACAGGTTTTAGCGGAGAAAATTCAACTTTCTTGTATTCAGCTTATCCTCAGCTTGATTTTATAGGGTTAGCAATATCAATGATGGTTTTGGCAACGCTGGGTGCTGTTATGGATGTTGCTATGTCTATTTCAAGTACAATAAATGAGATATATCATACGGATTCAAATAAAACTGTGAAAGAATTATTCATATCCGGCATGAATGTAGGGAGAGATATAATAGGAACTATGGCGAATACTCTTATTCTAGTATATCTTGGAGGTTCTATATCACTGGTATTACTTGCAGGCAACATTGATTTGTATAAATTTATTAACTTGAATCAAGTGGTAACGGAAGTATCTTCCGCCCTAATCGGAAGTATTGCAATTGTAATATGTGTACCGTTTACGGCTCTTGTTGCATCCGGTTTGATTCATAAGTATGCTAAAAAAGCTGAAAAAGAAAAACTGCCTTTTTCTGATTAAATATTTATGCTCAATAACAATTTCGGCAAATTGTTAACTTACCACATAATTATTCTGCCGTTACAGAGCTTTTTGCTTGCCCTTAAGAAGTCTTGATAATTTTCAAGCATATTAATATCATTTTCTTCAATGCCGCCTGCAAACGGAACACAGTCAGTTTGTGTAATTTCATTATGGCCGCCTTCGTGACTTTTTTTAGTTTTATTTATTAATATGTCTCTTGCTTGGTGCAAAGCATTTAGTATATCGTTCTTTTTAATAACTGTATTGCCGAGTTTTAAATCTTTTATTTGAGTTTCCTGATATTCTTTTCTTCTAATGTATCTTATAATTGCGCCATACATTTTATCGGTAATTTTAATACCGTTATCATCCATATATTTAATAAATTCATTTTTAAACAGTAGTCGTTTTTTATCATCTGGCTCGAAATGACCCAAATCGTGTATTTTTCCATAATACTTAGGTACTTTTCTTGCAACATCATCAGCTTTTTTTGAGCCAAAGAGTTCTTCTAAAAGTTCCATCTGGTTTTTCCATCGTCCGGTTCCTGCATTTTTATCGTATGCTACACCGAGTCCTGACGGATTCCCTTGAACTGCAACCGCAAATTTTTGACCGCCGTATGCGGCAGCGTTTTCGGCACTAATCAGCGACAAACTTTCAAGAGAAGTGTTCATCGGATTGTCACCTAACATTTTGAACGATTCAAATTTAATAGTATTACCATCACCGAATCTATGAACCAAAAGACGTAAATCTTTTAGTTTTATATGGCCAAAACCGTATTGGTACATATCAGTATTCGGAGATAAATCGTGTAAGTTAAGAATATAGAATTTTTCTTTCTTGCCGTCCAGAATAAGTTCTTTTTCAGGGAAGCCGCGTCGCGGAATTATTTTACCGTCAGAACCTATGTGTTCCGGAACTTCGACAAACTTAGACGGTTTAACCATAGGTGCGGTTTCTTCTATATGCTGTACTTTTGCTTGTATTCCGTTCATTAGTTGTTCGAATTTTTTGTAAGCATCTTTTGAATTGGAAACCTCATTCGGAAAATCAAGCTTCATTGTTTTAGTTAAAAATCCGTCACGTACGCTCTCTAAGTCAGCTTTAGCCAATATTCTTGCTATAGTAAAATCAGAGGTAGTTCTAAACAAGGAAGCAACCATCTCTTCATTATATGAACCGGTACAGAAAGCTTCAAACCAATGGTGATTACTTACCATATTGATAATTCTGTTTTTAATATCTTTTGTAAGATTAAATCTGTCCAGAATAGAGTAAACGTATTCTGCTGACAATTCGGCGTGAGCATCATCTCTACCGCTCATGTAGCGTTTTCCTATGTCGTGGAGAAGAGCAGAGAATTTGAGCACAATTTTGCTTTCATCGTCAAGAAGCTTAAATCCGTATTCATCGACTGCTGTATACAAAGGATCATTGAGAGATTTTTGGAGAACGTGCAGAATGTGTAAATCAAGCGGATATTTCTGACCATGTCTTTGAACACCGTCAGGGTCAATGTTTCCGTTACCATGCTGAGGTTTACCGAAATAGGATGCGAATTCAGGAATACCTTTAATGATACCATTTATAAATTCTCTGACTTCTTCAGGAACTTTTGCGTTATCTGCAAGTCTGTTTTCAGTTGTGAATTTTGTAATCTCACGCCTCATTTGACCGGCAACTCTTTGCTGTTCGGGCGTTAAATCTACTTTTTCAGGTCCTCTGGTGTTCAAAAGTCCTTCAAACCCGTCTTCGGATGGTATATATCCGAAGCTTCCCGCAATATCGGGAACTTCTTTGAAGTCACAGGAGGTTTTACTTCTTGCTTCCAGTATGAGATCATAAATATTCATTCCGCTATCATCAAGTTTTTTGAGATTTTCTGCAAACTGCCGCAGATATTCTTTTCTTCTAATCATAGTTTGAGCGAGTTTAATGTCTTTTGATGGAGCGGACATTATTGTCTTATAGATTGTTTCATCAGGAATATCAAGAACGTGTTGAATTGAATTCAGGAGTTCTTCTTTAGTTATCGATTCATAGAATCTGTTATATTCAATAAAGGTTATGAGTTCAATTACGTCAGCTCTAAAATCTTTCACTTCACCTTTGGCTCTATAGTGCATAGAACCTCCGACATCGCTCTTTATGATTTTTCCGTTTTCGTATAATTGAGTATTATCGTTCCAAGGAGCATCTCTGTTTGCAAGCCAAACATCTACTGCGAATGAATCAAACAATTCTTTTTGCTTATCAGATGAAGCGCTGTGCCAGCTAACTTCTTGCATGCCTGGGATGTATTCGCTCGCCATTCCTATTACTTCGCCGTTTTTACGATAGACAAAATGCTCGTTTGGAGCATCAATTCCTGCAGCACGATATAATTGAGAAGCTATAACTTCTTCTATGCTTTGTCCGCGTTTTTCCGATGTCGGGAATTTTACGTAGTATAATTTACCATCTATTAGATAGTAGTCACCTTTATTTGAACCATTACGCTTAGAACCGACAAAGTGAACAGCTTCGCATTCTTTTCCGCCCAGATTTATAGATTCTGTTCGGTTTTCATATCTGCTTTTATAATGTTGAATAGCTTGTTCTGTTTGTAGTTTCGATTCTTCAGGCAGTTCAAGTCTTGGAATTTCTGTTGCTTTTGATGCATCATACTCTGCTGCTATGTCTTCACCGCTCGTGTAACTCTTAATAAGCCTGTTCATATTAGAGATAAATTGTTCTCTTGAATATTGAAGAGGAATTCCGTCCTGATTAAATTGGTCAAGATTCATATTTTGAATAACTTCATCAGCATTTCCGTTATTTGCAAGAACCTTGAGCGCAGCTTTTTCATTGCCTTTTGGAGCTTCAATAATCGGGTGTTTTACATCAATTGAACGCTTTATTCGGTCGATAATTCCGAGAATATCAATTCCTTCATTTTGAAGGAGTGTAATATCTTCTGTATTCAGCGTATTAAGCGTATTAAGCAGTTTTATATTTTCAGAAATATCATCAGAAACAGTCAATTCTTCAGTTAATATATTTACAAATCCTTGCGGATTAGCACCTCTTGATTGAATATTTTGGAGCACTTTGCAGAAGTTAGGCGTAAATCTTGCAAGAGATTTTGCTTGGTTTAAAATATCCGATATAAATTTATCTTCAAAACCCAAATCAATGAACATTTTGAATTTATTTATATACATATCTTCATTAATATTCTGATTCTTGTAGCATTGAAGAGCAAGAGATATTTTATCTTTAGGGAAATTGCTGTTTTTATTCAAACATAATTTTTTTGCTAAACTTGCCGTAAATGAATTTGTATTCCATAAGATATCCCTGATTAATTCGTGCGGGAATTTAAGCTCTTTATTGAAACACAGCTCTTGCGCAAAATCAACAAATTCTAATTTTAGATATGAAAGGATTTCCAGCATCTGTTCCGATTCAAACGACCCGTCTTCAATAAGGAGTTTTGCAAAATCAGCTTTAAATGCCATTCTTGTTCTTGCTGCAGTATTAACAACAAGTTCCGGATCAGAATCATTCTTAATCATGTCTAAAATCAGGTCTTTATTTTCCTTACAAACATTCGGAGCAAGGTTAGTTATGCCTGAATCTTTATAATTACCGGATTTATATGCGGCTATTATGACATCCTTACTATCAGGTTTTACAAATGAAACAGTGTACAAGGCCTCAGATAATTCTCCTTTTTTATATTTTTTCGTTTTCGGTTTTACTTCATTCCAAACTTCAATTTGTGCATTCAGTCTTTCTAAAGAGCTGTTACCGTTTTTCAACACTTCCTGAATTCTGTATATAGATTCAATTGCGTTATCATAGGAGAAAATTTCTTCTAATAATTCAATTTGTTTATCTAAGATTTCTTTCCTGAATTCGTCAAGCGGCGGAACCATGTCTTTAATCATTTGTACCACACCATTATTTCGGTCTAAGTTAAACAACAGGTTTTCAAAGAATTCTATTTTATCAGGTCTTTCGCTGTAGACTTTAGCGACCGTATTTAAAAACTCCTGATCCAAAATTTGCATTTTTTCTGCTTTGGTTTCCTTATTTAAGGAAATTTGGTTCTCTAAATAGAATCTCACTTTGTTTAGTGCTTCTTCTTTTATGTCGCCTCTAACAAATAACGAAATAAAACTATTATATAATGTTACAGGTTTTCTTCCTGATTCATTAGCTTCATCTAAAATAGTTTTTTGAGTATCTAAAATGTAATCTAAATTTTCTTTTGATATTTTCGGATTGAATAACCCTGCTATATTATATCCGCTTGAATAAACATCATGTGTAATAAAATCAAAGAAGTGGTTAATTTCTCTTTTGTATTTTTCTACATCAACTCTGTCTAAGAAGTTCAATAATAGGTCATATCCGGCAGGAAACCCGTATTTAGAACAATGTTCATACATTGTTTGAGAACTTACAAATTTTTTCATATCAGCCAGTAATTCAAGCTCAATACCTTTATCCGCGTAAGATAAAAGTCTTTTTAAATTTGAGACATTGTATTTTGATGTTTCGGGGACTTCTGCAGGATTGAATGAATCCGGAGCATACGGACGATACCATTCAATAATTTGAGCGAGTGCTATATCTCTAACTGGCAAAGGAGGATTTGTTGTTTCTCCGTTTCTGTCTTGTTTTTCCCAAACAAAATACCTTTCCAGAAGCTCTTTGTTTTCTTTCCAGAAATCAATTATTTCTCTCCAGTCGGAGTAAAATCCTTGCTTGTTTTCTCCTGCGTCGGATTGGATTTTGTAATTAAGTTCTTCTATGAATTTATCGCTTGCACCTGATTGTTCAAGGTTTATAAATTCGTCTATAATTTTTGCAAATTCAGCTTCTTGGAATCTCCAATTAGTTACAACATCTGCTATCATACAGCCTCTTAGTGCATTATTTTCAATAATGCGCCTTAATTGAGCCATAACTTCAGGCGCAATCTTTTTACCGTTTTTACCGTCCCACCATGTGCAATCTATAAACCATTCGGCGTAGTATTTTAATGTTTCAATATCAACTTTTTTTGTATCAAGTTCATTCAATAGTTCAAGAGCATAACTTCTTTCGTCAAGATCGCTTGTATCCTGTATCATAGTGTATAAAGTTTCCCAATCGCTATGTTCAAGGTGGTTGAAACACAGTTTATAAAGATTTGCTGCATCTTTGCCTTTTAAATTATTATCCCTTACAACTCTTTCAATATCTCTTAATTGTTCGGGATGTTCTTGAACTTGTTTTAAAACGTCCTTAATGCATTCGGTTTGACCGCTTGCAGATAATTTCATCTGTCTTATGCTATCTTTAAGAAAATCATAGTATTTTGGAGTATAAACTTTATCAGTTCTATGTATCGGATTATTATCAGCATTCTTTAGTGTTTCTGTTATTATATCAGACCACTCCGTTAAGCTGTAGAACCACGTTCCTGCTTCCTCCTGAAGGTTTTCCGGAAGAAGTTTTATCATAGACATTGCTTTTTCAAATTCAACTTGATTAAATTCCTGTACCTGTTTATTTAAATCTGCATCATAATAATTCTTGTAGCATTTGTTAAATGCATTTATTACAGCTTTATCGTTTACACCTTCTTTTAAGTACTTAAGAACAATCTCAGCTCTTTCTTTGACAATTACTCCATTAGTGTCACGCAAGAAGGAGAGTTCTTTAATATTTTTAGAATTTAACCCTGCGTCAAGAAGCTTTTTAAAGTAATCAATTGTTTCAACTCTTACTTTACTATCCTTTTGTCTTACAGGATAGAGTATATTTGATATATTTTCAGAATCCACTTGTCGATTATTCAGTTCAAGTATTCCGTCTAAAACTTCGGTGTAATACTGTCTTGGATATTTTATGCAGCCTTTTTCATCATAAACTTGAGCATCACATAATCTTGTACGTATATCACCGACATAATTGTCATAGAATTTCTTAATATAATCAATAGCGTTACAATCTGGAGTTTCTATCATATCTAATATACGGGAGAATTCTTTGTATAAGCCGTTAAAGTCAATAGATTCTTTTATATCCATATTTACTTCTTTAAGGCTTCTTGCTAATTCTTCTTCCTGAGCTATAACAGTTGAATACCAGTTCTTTAATTCATCCATTAAACGATAATTGTATATGGGCTCTTCATTACCGTTGATTTTAACGTCATTAACACATTTATTTAATAAATGAGCAAGGTTATCAGGAGAGAATCCCATAAATTCACTGTATTCAAGAAACTTGTTAAACATCTTATCATCAATCTTGCCATCAATTGTCAGTGTTCTTAAAACATCTTCCGTTGCATAAGGATCTTGATTTTTTAATCTATCAAAAAGTATGACTGCCTTATCATATTTACTTTGATTAAATACGTATGACTTAATATTATCACCGTCTGTAACTTTGTCACACAAAAGCTTATAGAAGTTCATAGCACGTTTTGATTCAACGTGGTATTTTTGTCTTAATTCGTCAATTATCTTTAGTGCTTGTTCTTTATTCTCGCACTTCATGTAACTTCCAAGAGCACTGGAAATATTGTTATCAAATATATGACCTCTTAGTGATAAAGCCGCTTGATATTCTTCAGGATTAAATTCACCTTGATGAGTACATTGAGATAATATTTCATTTATAGAATTAATATCGATTTTTCTGTTGTATAGTGCATCTTTTATAATATCCAATCGTTCCGGTTGGAATTCTTCATAGTGATATGAGCCTGAGCCTTCATAAACTTCTTTTCTGCAAAAGTCCATTAACGCTGTTACATCATAATCATCAAATCCCATATCTCTGAGTTCCAGTGTATGCTTAAACAGACCGTCATCAATATCAGATATTTTATGCCCGCCTCCGACATCTCTGTCAGCGGTGCAGCATCTAAATAACGAGCTTATCCAGCCTGCTTTTCTGATGTTATCTTCCGAACCGAAATACTCTACTAATTTTTGATAGTAATCTTCACGATAAACTTCATTGTCATCTTTGCAGTGTTTTATACGGGAGATATTCTCGTTTGCTTCGTTAGGATATTTAGCATTTAGCTCTGTATATTTTTGCATAGCCAAACGGTCTATACCGGAGTTTGATTTGAATAATTTTATTGTTTCTTGAATATCCCAGTAGTTTATTTTTTCGGACTCCGCAAGCGGTGCTAAATCTTTAACAAGGCTCACAAGCTCAAGACTTATCTTATCTCCGATTGTACAGGATTCAAGAATTTGATTTATAAAATATTCATTATTTTTATAACTGTAATTTTCTGAGAAAGAATTATTTATAAGAGTTAAAGCTTTTTCTTTATCAACTGTTTCAAATTCCCGCTCAATATTAGAATGTTCATCAACATATTTTTGATGTTTTGCAAATTCTATCGTTGTATTTAAGGCTTCTTCATATTTTTTGTATGCTTCTATAACCTCAGGGTCATTTTTGTTTTCACTCTTATTTAAAAATTCTTCAACCTTTGCTTTTATATCCAAAAGCTGTTCCAGAGTTTCCTTACCTGATAAAACCATGCCGGCAGGAAGCTTCATTCCTATTTTTGTAATCGTTCCGTCTTCGTTGATTTTATAAACTAATCCGCCTTCAGTTTCTTTCAAATCAGGATTTTCTGCCTTAAGTTTTGCAAATTGCATTTGGGTAAGTGGTTCTGTTATGCCAAGCGATGCGCCGTTTTTTGTGCCGATAAAGTACGCTTCTCGTTCGCTTAGTTGTTTTAAATATCCTTCTGTACCGGAATCAGAAATATTGCTAAATTCTTCTTTATAAACTCTTCTTAAATAATCATTTAAACTTCCTTTATCAGCTTTTTTAGATTTTAAAGCTTGAGCAAGTTTAGTATTATATTCTGATTGAGTTGTACAAAGATCAATAAATTCCATCTTTTGTTCTTGAGTTAAATTATCAAGATTCATGAAATTCCTGTTATTCAACAGGATCTCTCTTAGACCGTTAATACCAAATTGAGCGGTTAATTTTGCAAATTGAAGCATATGATTAAATTCATGAGAGATAATCTCAATAATCATATTTTTGCTTTTCAATTTGTTGCTGAGTTGAATTTCACCTTCAGTACAATCGAATGATCCATCTCCGGAGAGTTCTTCTTTAGGAACAAATTTAACAGCCGGTTCTAAACCTTGTAAA